>DAOVNY010000069.1 GCA_030630005.1 Bacteroidales bacterium
GGGTGAATCTTATTTTGGAACAAATAAAACATGGAACGACAAAATAGAAACAGATGGATATGGAACAGTATATGGTATTGATTTTTTATTGCAAAAAAAGATTGGACGTATTACAGGTTGGATCGGTTATACATGGATGAAAAATTATAGAATTTTTGAAAACATCAATAACGGAAAAGAATATCCATATAAATATGATCGCAGGCATGATTTCAGTATTGTAATAAATCATAAATTAAAAGAAAATATTGATTATTCATTAACCTGGGTTTATGGCACAGGTCAAGCACTTACTCTGCCTGTTGCCAAATATTACATGCCTATGATATTTCCTGGTTCATCTAATTTGGAAAATTCTTACTTGGAAGAAATATACATTTATACAGATAAAAATGCATTTAGAGCCAAAGCATATCATCGTTTGGATATAGGAATTAATTTCAGAAAATCAAAAAAATGGGGTGAGCGTACTTGGAATATAAGCGTTTACAATTTATATAATAGAAAAAACCCTTATTCCTATTATTTTGCTGGGGCAAGTAACCATAATAATAATTCAGGAAAAATAAGTCTTTATCAACAAAGCTTGTTTCCATTTATTCCATCAGTAAGTTATTCTATCAAGTTTTGAGTTGAAAAACTCAACTTTTGAATTGATTGAATTACAATCAAACTTCAGGATTAAAATTGTTGTATAGGTTTGGCTATTTGTACTTTTAGTTTTACCACAATTTACATTTAATAATTCATCATTGATTCTAAAATCAAAAATCGTTAATCAGTGCTCTTAAATCAATTTGTTTACAGTTTTACTGCGTTAGGGACTAACTCTTTTAAATGGAATGAATAGCATCTGCCATTTCATTAATTAGCGAGCTATCTTTTTCTATACTATTTCCGATTACGATGAGATCGGCTCCGGCTTTAACTTTCTTTTCGGCATCTTGTGGTGTTTTTATCCCTCCACCAACAATCAAAGGAATGTCAATACTTTGAGATACAGTATTGATCATTTCTTCGGAAACAGGATTTATTGCTCCACTACCAGCATCCATAAAAATCAGTTTTAAACCAAGCATTTCGCCTGCCATAGCTGTACATGCAGCAATATCAACTTTATCTGCAGGAATTGGATTGGAATTGCTCATATACGAAACCGCTGTCGGCTTCCCGCTGTCAATCAGCATATATCCTGTGGAGATAACTTCTAATCCGGTTAACTTTATATAAGGAGCTGAGATCACATGCCTTCCGATAAGCATTTCGGCATTTCTTCCTGAGATAAGTGAAAGAAACAAAATTGCATCGGCTCTCCCGCTCATTTGTAAAGTGTTTCCTGGGAATAAAATAACAGGAATTGAACTGTTTTCTTTTAGCAGTTTAATACAAATATTTAAACTATCGTTGGTAAGCAGACTTCCGCCAACAAAAAAATAATCAACATTTGCTTCCTGAGCATTTTGTGCAATTTTTATTATCTCTTTTTCTGAAGGCTTATCCGGATCAACAAGGACGGCAAATTGTTTCTTGCCGGTTTTTTTCTTTTCTGAAATTGAGGAGTATAAATTCATTGTTTTAATTTTAAAGCAATATTACAAATTAATAACGAGTGCCTAAAGTTTTTAAGTGCCTAAAATGCCTAAAGTTTTAGCTTTGTGCGAAATTGTGGCATAAATGGCAAGTATTTTATCTGAAATTCTTGGTTATTAACTCTTAACTTTCCGGCTTAAAAATTACCCCTTTATTTTTCTGCCCGTCAATTTTAACAACTATCGGATTTTTGAAACGAATATGTCTTATAAAATCATCCTCATAAATGGCATCAAATCCTTCAAGATAATCAAGATCATAAAATCCGTCTTTCATAAAAGGATTAATAGTGAAATATCCCACTCTGAAAGCAATCAGGTTTTGAAAAAAGTGAGTTCCCTGACTTGGGTCGATACGATAATTTTCGAGACCTGATTCTACGATTATGCGGGCAGCAGATATCTGAGCCCATCTTACAGGAATACCCAACCATGGATCGCTTGAGCCCCATCTTCCGGGTCCGACGAGAATATAATTTTTTTGCTCTTCAATAAATTGTTCATTGATTTTACTTATCATTTCAACAATCTCATTATTTTTTGCAGCATTAAAAGACTCGGGTTTTACATACACAAAATCAAAAATATCATCAATAATGCCATTTCCAAGAGCAGAATCTGAAGATAATATAAGGCTTTTATCAGGAATTTCACTAAGGTCTTCATCAATAGTTTGATTATTTGCAACTATAGGTCGTATCTGAAGTATATTAAAAACTTTTTTGATTTCAGAAGTAGAATTCATATCCACAGCAAACTCAATTTCAACAGGTTTACCCATTTCTTCCTGACCAATTTCAAGAATATCTTCAATTATTTTTGCCAGAGGAAAAGTATCATGCTTAAGAATATTGGAGAAAGTAATTAGCTTTTTTCCATCATAATTTACACCATCTCTGATAATATTATTATTAAAATCAAAAGTAGAAGCTATATGTTTTAAAGATTTATCTTTTTCTGCTTCTGATATTTTTAATTTCAAAATATTAATACTGTCATCAATACTTGGTTTAAAATTACTTGCACATAAATCGAGAGCATAGAAATGTTTCTGCGTTTCTCTAAGAGCCATTTCGGGAGTACTTATTTGCAAAACTTTTTTGGGGTATTTTGGCGAAAACCGTAAAGTAACACCACCGTCAACAATATATTTTCCTAATCCGAGTGCAATATTTGCAATTCCATTTTCAGGTTTTTCAGGTTCAATTGGATAAAAGTTTATCGAACGGGCTACTCCGGAAATTACCGGATAAAATTTTTCTCCGGATTGTTTGCCGGTAACCTCCTGTAAAACAATTCCCATTTTTTCTTCATCAATAATATTAGCAGTTGCAGTCATATATGCTTTACTGTCTTTATAAAAGGCTGAAGCATAAACACATTTTATTGCGTTACAAAGCATTTCAGACATCAATTTTTCATCTGTTATAACATTTGGAATCATGTATGTATTATATATTCCGGCAAACGGCTGATAATGTGAATCTTCAAGCAGACTGGATGATCTGATAGCAATAGGATTATTTACAACAGAAATAAATTTGAAAAGATCCTCATGGATTCGCATTGGCAACCGGGCTTTAACAAACTTCTTCAAAATAACTTCATCATTTTTTTCAGTTAAAGCAATTTTGTAAAGCTCATTATCTTCCATAAATTCATCAAAAACATCTGTACACAAAACAAGCGTTCTTGGAATTGTAATAACTACCTCATCATATTTGTCATATAATTTGTTTCGTTTGATAAGTGTATCAAGAAAAGCCAATCCTCGTGCTTTACCTCCTAAAGACCCATCACCTATTCTGGTAAAAATGGAATATTCATCAAAACTGTCTCTTTTAAAATCTGCTATTACACCACGTGCTTTATTCAATCTGAAAGAGGCTATGGCATCAAAAAGAAATCTTTTGACATCATCAAATTCATCAAAATCATCTAAAGTAACATCCATAAACAACTCGGCAAGTGGGAATAAAGCTCTTGCCCTGAGCCATTTCGAGAAATGATTTCTTTCGATATGATATAATAAGGATTTATCAGGTATTTGAAATATTATTTCCTGTAATGCTTTTAAGTCGGACGCACGAGCAACCTCTTTTGAAGTGTCAGGACAAATAAAAACAAAATCCCCAAAAGAAAAATATTTTTTTATAAAATTTCGTAACTCGTGAGATAATGTTTTTGAATTTTTGTTTAAGAATCCAACTTTTAATTTTTTGGCAATTTTATTATTCTCAGTTTCCGATGATTGAAGAAGAATGGGAACGAATTTGTTATCATTTTTTATTTTTTTACAAAGTCGAACACCTGCTGTTTTATCTTTTACACCTTTACGATTGTATGATATATCAGAAATTATTCCCAACAAATTGTGTTTGTATTTTTTATAAAGATAAATTGCCTCTTCATAATTTGTTGCAAGAAGTATTTTCGGTCTTCCACGCATCCTCAACATTTTCTTATGGTCGTTCAAACCCTCTGTCATAAAAGCTTTAGATTGCTTGAAAATGATTTTATAAATATTCGGCAAATAACTTGAATAAAACCTTATTGAATCCTCGACAAGAATTATTGTTTGAACACCAACTGTTTCAACATCATGCTCAACATTCATTTTATCTTCAATCAGTTTAATGATAGCTAATAAAAGTTCTGCATCTCCAAGCCAACTGAAAATATAATCAATAGTACTAAGATCCTCCTGATTAACTTTTATTGAAACCTCTCTTGAAAAAGGAGTTAGCACAACAATTGGAATAGCTGTATATTTTTCTTTTATCTTTTCTGCCAGGTCGAATGTATCCTGTTCTTCAGCACTAAGCATTGTGATGATAAGGTCAATATTTCCTTCATTGAGTTTTGCAAATGCCTCTTTTTCTGAATTTGCGATAATAAACTGAGGTGGATAGCGCAAGTTTAATGAAACATATTCATTGAATATCTGTTCGTCAATTCTCCCATCCTCTTCAAGTAAAAAAGCATCATAAGCACTTGAAATCAGAAGTACATGATAAATCCTTTTCATCATAAGATTACTAAAGGAGATATCGCTAAAATAAAATTTCTTTGCGTTTATTGATGTTTTTGTTTCCGGCATAAATTCTATTTTAAATAATAGAATACAAAGATAATAAGATAAATTTGGATAATCAGAATTAAATTAACAATGAGAATTTCATTGCAAGTATTATTATTGAATTGGGGAATACTGGAAATAGGGGGAATAAAGAGTGACTCGTCCTGAATTTAGTTTACAAACTTATTATTAAAATTCCATTATTCCATTTCCCCATTTCAACTATCTTTGTATTATAAATAATTTAACATGAAAAATAATTTTACTATAGAAGATCTGAACAATCTAAATAAAAACACCCTGATGGAAAGTCTCGGTATTGAATATTTAGAGATTGAAAATGGCTACGTTAAAGCCAAAATGCCGGTTGATAAAAAAACTTTACAACCGATGGGAATATTACATGGCGGTGCCAGCCTGGCATTTGCTGAAACTATTGGCAGTTTAGGCTCATCGCTTCTTATCGATCTTGAAAAATATGATGTACGCGGAACTTCTCTTACAGCCAATCATGTAAAAAGTGTCAGCAATGGATATGTTTATGGTTTTGCTAAAATTATTCATCGTGGCAGATATACTCATGTTTGGAATATTGATGTAAAAAATGAAAATGATGAACTGATTTCTTCGAGCAGACTTACAATTATGATTATCGAAAAGAAATAATCGAAATGGATTACAGATTAAAAAAACTGCTTTCTTCTTTAATTTCGGAAAACAAGATTTTTGTTTCTTTCTGTTTGCCGGAAGGAAATTCCTATCAAACAATCATTCAAAAAAAACCGGAAATTAATTTTCTCGATTCTTTTGATAATATTGATAATGAAAGTGGTTTTATTTTTTCTCCTTTTAATGAAAACCAAAGTCATAAAATAGTTTTAATTAAGCCGGATATTGTTTTTAATAATGGTTTCCCTGATGATAAAATTGAAAAAATTTCAGACAATTTTGTAAAAGGAAAAACTGCTGAAAATATATTTTCTATTTCAAAAAAAGAATATTTGAAACAATGCCGTAAAATGATAGCTGAAATAAAAAAAGGAAGTTTTCAGAAAGCCATTTTATCACGAATTAAACTTGTTGAAAAAAACCCGGATTTTGATTCTGTTAACTTATTTTTTGCTTTGACAGAAAAACATCCTGATGCATTTACTTATCTGCTTAATCTTCCAGGAGTTGGTATGTGGTTAGGAGCAAGCCCCGAAACTTTATTAAATATCAGTAAAGGAAAAGCAAAAACCATTGCACTCGCAGGGACACAAAAAAATACAGGACAAGCGGAAAAAAATGTCGTTTGGGAGAAAAAAGAAATTGAAGAACAAAAGTTTGTTAGCAATCACATCAGGAATATTTTCAATAAATTTAATATTTCTGATTTTCAGCAAAGTAAAACCTACACTCAAAGTGCCGGAAATGTTTTTCATCTTCAAACTGATTTTGAATTTGATTCAGAAAAAACAGAAAACAAACTTGGAAAATTTATTCAGGAACTTCATCCAACACCGGCTGTTTGCGGTACTCCAAGAAAATCATCTCTCAAATATATTTTAAATACCGAAAATCATAACAGAGAATATTATTCAGGATTTCTGGGTCCTTTAAATTTGAATAAAACAACTTCTTTTTTTGTAAATTTAAGGTGCCTGAAAGTTCTGCATGAGAAACTGGCATTATTTGTTGGTGGAGGCATCACACAAGATTCTATCCCCGAAAGGGAATGGGAAGAAACTTACCATAAAGCAAAAACCTTATTGTCGGTTATTGAAAATTTACCGACCTTCGCACAATGATTTCAGAAAAAGCAGGTATTCAAAATTTAGTAGAGATTTGTGTCCAAAAAGGAATTGAGAAAATCGTTATTTCACCGGGTTCAAGAAATGCACCTTTGATACTTGCCTTCTCAAAACATTCCGGCATTAAGTGTTTAAGTATTGTTGACGAGAGAAGTGCTGCCTTTTTTGCTCTGGGAATGGCACAACAAAGTCAAAAAACTGTTGCTATTGCGTGTACCTCGGGAACTGCTGCCTTAAATTTTGCACCGGCAATTGCAGAAGCATTTTATCAGAAAATTCCTTTATTGATTTTAACGGCAGATCGTCCTGTTGAATGGATCGACCAAGCCGACAGCCAAACGATTAGACAAAAAAATCTTTTCTCAAACTATATAAAAAAATCTTTTCAGCTTCCGCAAAAAATTACTTCGGATGATGATCTTTGGTATAACGACAGAATAATTTCCGAAGCCATTAATACATGTCAATATCCCGACAAGGGACCGGTTCATATTAACATTCCTTTTACAGAGCCTTTGTACAAAGGATTTGATGAAAAAATCATAAAGCCTAAAATTATTGATACAGCCATCACGGAAACCAAACTTACGGAAAAGCAAATTGAAATCCTTGCCGGAAAATGGAATAAATACGATAAAAAATTAATTCTTACAGGACTGCTTGAACCTTCGCCAAAACTAAATCAACTTTTGGCTAATATCTCGCATGATGAAACTGTTGCCATTTTAACTGAAACAACATCAAATCTTAATTATAATAATTTTTTCCCCTGTATCGACAGAATAATTACAACTATTTCAACTGAAGAAGAAAATGATTTTCAACCGGAATTATTGGTAACAATTGGAACACAGGTGATCTCAAAAAAGATAAAAGCTTTTCTAAGAAAAAACAAAGCTATCGAACACTGGCATGTTGATACAGATGATCTGCATCTCGATACTTATCAGTGTCTTACTACAAATATTCCACTAACTCCTGTGGACTTTTTCAATCAGCTTACAGATCATATCAAACATCGGCAAGGAGAGTATTTTAGGACATGGAAAAGCAGAGATATTAAAACTGATATAAGTCATGATAAATTTTTATCAGAGTGTAAATTTTCGGATTTAAAAGTTTTTGAAACGATTTTAAAAACAATTCCCGAAAACAGCAACCTGCAAATGGGAAACAGCACTCCGGTAAGATATGTACAGCTTTTCAAATCTCAAAAACAATTGACTTTCAACAGCAACCGTGGAACATCAGGAATTGACGGAACGGTTTCTACTGCTGTGGGAGCAGCATTTTCAGTCAACAAACCAACAACACTGATTGTTGGTGATCTTGGATTTTTTTATGATTCGAATGGATTATGGAATAAATATGTGAACAAAAATCTTCGGATAATAATAATTAATAATGGGGGTGGAGGTATTTTCAGGTTTATTGACGGACCTTCCGGAACTAAAGAATTGGAAGAGTTTTTTGAAGCCGCACATAACACTAATGCCGAAAATATTGCTAAAACATTTAATGTAAATTATTTCAAAGCAAATGATCAGAAAGAACTTGAAAAAGCTCTTGTTGATTTTTACAAACCACAGAAAAAAGCTGCAATTCTTGAAATTAAAACTCCACAAAAAGAAAATGCATTAATCTTAAAAAAATATTTTTCTAAGTTATTATCATGAATAAAACACTAAATAAAAGATTTGAAAGAACACTTAATTTTTTAAAAAAATGTGTTACTGATGATAGCAAAATTTTAGACCTTGGAATTGTTAATCCTTTATCCGAAATTATCAGTAATGCAGGATATAATGTAATTAATACTAAAGGTGAAGATTTAGACACGGATTATCAAAAATATATTGATCTGGATGTTGATGTGGTTACGGCATTTGAAATATTTGAACACATGCTTGCACCATTCAATATTTTGAAAGATTTGAAAACAGATAAACTAATTGCCTCTGTTCCATTGAGATTATGGTTTACAAGTGCTTTTTGGGATGAAAAAGATGACCGTAAAAAACATTATCACGAATTTGAAAAGAAACAATTTGACTTTTTGCTTGAACGGACCGGATGGGAAATAAAGAAATCCGAAACATGGACATCATCAGACTGGAAAAAAGTTGGTATTAGACCAATACTCAGGCACTTTACTCCGAGATATTATATTGTATATTGCGAAAGAAAATCAACACAAACAAATTAAAGCACTCAAAAATGTCAGCAAAAAGAAATTGGGAAACCATAAAAAAATACGAAGAGATTAAATTTGAATTCTTTGAAGGAATAGCAAAAATCACAATAAACCGTCCAAGGTATCACAACGCTTTTACTCCGACTACTACAACCGAAATGAGCGATGCTATGCGTATCTGCCGCGAAGACCAGAAAATAAATGTGGTGGTTTTTACAGGCGAAGGCGACAAAGCTTTTTGCAGCGGCGGCGACCAGAACGTAAAAGGCAAAGGTGGTTATATTGGCAAAGATGGAATTCCACGATTGAATGTTCTTGATGTTCAAAAACAAATCAGGTCTTTACCAAAACCCGTAATTGCCATGGTAAATGGTTATGCAATTGGAGGAGGTCATGTTTTGCATATAGTTTGCGATTTGACGATTGCCTCTGAAAACGCAATCTTCGGGCAAACCGGTCCTAAAGTAGGGAGTTTTGATGCAGGCTTCGGTTCTTCTTATCTCGCAAGTATTGTTGGTCAGAAAAAAGCGAGAGAAATTTGGTTTATGTGCAGACAATATTCTGCAAAAGAAGCTGAGGAAATGGGCTTGGTAAATAAGGTCGTCCCACAGGAAAAACTCGAAGACGAAACTGTGGAATGGGCAAAAACTATGATGAAACACAGTCCGATGGCACTTCGGATGATAAAACTCGGACTAAATGCCGAACTCGACGGACAAGCAGGATTACAGGAATTTGCCGGAAATGCTACCCTTTTATATTACCTGACCGAAGAAGCTCAGGAAGGTAAAAAAGCATTCTTAGAAAAACGTGACCCAGACTTCGGGAAATATCCTAAATTTCCATAAGATGTCCAACACTAAACATTGGATACAAGCCCTCAGACTGAGAACTTTGCCTCTTGCTCTTTCAAGTATTATTGTTGGAGGATTTCTATCATTTTTTGATGGACGATTCAGTTTTCTTGTTACTTTTTTAGCAGTAATTACTACAACTTTTCTTCAAATTCTTTCGAACCTCGCTAACGATTACGGAGATTTTAAAAGTGGCACAGATAATGAAAATCGAATTGGTCCGGAAAGAACTCTTCAGGGAGGGAAAATATCCCCACCGGCAATGATAAGAGGGATTATCTTAACTTCTGTCTTATCTTTTATTTTCGGGATTTGGCTTATTTATGAAGGTACGAAATCGTTGTCCTTGTCTTTCGGATTGATATTTTTTATTCTTGGATTGTGTGCAATGGCAGCCGCCATAAAATATACAGTCGGGAAAAAAGCTTTTGGTTATTTTGGATTAGGCGATTTTTTTGTTTTCATTTTCTTTGGCTTGACCGGCGTTCTCGGCACTTATTTTTTAAACACGCATTTTCTTAGAATTGAAATTTTATTGCCTGCAATTTCAATTGGGTTCTTAAGTACCGGAGTTCTTAATCTCAACAATATGCGCGACAGGGAAAATGATAAAATCTCCGGTAAAAACACTTTAGTTGTGAAGTTTGGAATTAAAACAGCAAAATATTATCATACTTTTTTAATTCTCGGTGCGACTGTAAGTGCTGTTGTTTTTGTGCTTTTAAATTACAATTCGCCTTTTCAATTTTTGTTTTTAATTTCCATTCCATTTTTATTTGATGATTTGAATAAAGTTTTGAAAAATACAGAGCCTGCCAAATTAGATCCGTTTCTAAAACGCCTTGCCTTGACTACCTTATTATTTTCTATTACTTTTGGGATTGGATTAATTATTTGATTGATGCTAAAAGCAGACTATAAAAAATATTTTCTCAAATTTAAAACTCCGGGAGGTACATCAAGGGGTATTCTTCACGAAAAGGAAACTTGGTTTATTTTTATTTATGATGATATAAATCCTAAAATTAAAGGTATTGGTGAATGTGGTCTTTTTCGTGGATTGAGTGCCGATGACGTACCTGATTATGAAGAAAAGTTAAACGAAGTTTGCGAGAATATTTCCGGAGATAAATTTTGGTTAGAGGAAGGTTTAACAAAATTCCCGTCAATAAAATTCGGTTTGGAAACTGCTTTACTCGATCTTAAAAACAAAGGCAAACGAATTATTTTCCCATCGGAATTCACAAAAGGAAATACTTCTATTCCAATCAACGGATTAATTTGGATGGATTCATTTAGCTTGATGAAAAATCAAGTGAATAAAAAACTTAAAGATGGTTTCCGCTGCATAAAAATTAAAATAGGAGCAATTGATTTTGAAGAAGAAATCAGACTAATTAAACTGATCAGACACGAATTTTCGGAAAATGATATTGAAATCAGAGTTGATGCAAATGGTGCATTTTCACCTGATGAAGCACTCGAAAAACTTAAACGACTTTCTGATCATAAACTTCATTCTATCGAACAACCTATTAAATCAGGTCAACATAAAGAAATGACAAAATTATGTTTAAACTCTCCTTTGCCAATTGCCTTAGACGAAGAATTAATAGGAATATTCGATATTAACGAAAAGCAAAAATTATTGGAAACCATCAAACCGCAATATATTATTTTAAAACCAAGTTTAGTTGGTGGCTTTTCGGGAAGTGAGGAATGGATTAAAATTGCAAAAGAAAATAAAATTTCGTGGTGGATAACCTCTGCACTTGAATCAAATATTGGATTAAATGCAATTGCACAATGGACTTATACGCTTAACAATCCCGCTTTTCAGGGCTTGGGAACTGGAGGTCTTTTTACTAATAATTTTGATTCACCACTGTTTTTGCAAGGGCAAAATTTGTTTTATGATGTTGGGAAAAGTTGGGATTTGAAAGAATTAATAAATGAGTAACCTTAAATAAAATATTAGCCGCGAATACACGAATTTTTATTTTTTTTATTCGCGGCAAAAAAAATTTATACACAAGAAAATCAAAAACAAAATAGATGTTTGATTTAAAAAAAAGTCTGACAATTAATGGCAAGTTTCGCGAAAGAGAAAAACTAAAAA
>DAOVNY010000010.1 GCA_030630005.1 Bacteroidales bacterium
AGGTTTGGCTTTCATAAAACCTCAATGGATGAAATAGCAAAAATTGCGAGGAAAGCAAAAGGCTCTTTATATTATCACTTTGCAAGCAAAGAAGAATTATTTAAAGAAGTAGTATCCAAAGAAATAATAAATCTAAAAAATCAGTTGTCAGTTATTGTTGATGATACCAATTTAAGTGCCTCCGAAAAAATAAAAAAATATTTGATTAATAGGATGGCAATTTTAAATGATGCTGCAAATTATCATGAAACTTTAAAAGCAGATTTTTTTGAGCATTTTGATTTTATTGATGATTTAAGAAATGAATTAGACGAATGGGAAAAAATGAATCTAAAAAAAATAATATTGCAAGGTGTTGAAACAAATGAATTTGCAGTTGGGGATATTGACGTTTTGATTGACGTATTTATTATGGTATTAAAAGGACTTGAAATACCTTTCTTTTTACAAAACAAATATGAAAAATATTTCCCTTATTCTGAAAGTTTGATGGGAATACTCACAAAAGGATTAGCTCCATAATTTTTTTTTAAAAAAACTGACTATAAAACGATAATAGTATAAATAATTAATAAAATAAGCATGAATAAATTAGCAGAAGGAATAGTAAAAGCAAGATGGTTGATAATAATTATTGTACTGGGATTAACCGGTTTTTTTGGTTATCAACTTAAGGATATAAAGCTTGATGCAGATGTTGTAAATTCATTGCCTGACGATGATCCAACTGCTGTTTTATATACCAATATAGGTAATAAATACGGCGGGAACACTATGGGAATGGTAATAGTGCAAGCAGATAACATATTTGATACAAAGGTGTTAGAACATATAAAGCAAGTAACTGATACTGTTAAATATATTGATGGAATTTCAACAGTTACAAGCCTTACCGATGTTATTGATATTAAAGGAAGTGATTGGGGAATAGAAATAGGGAAATTAGTTGATGAATATGACTTGCCTACCACACAAACTCAATTAGACAGTTTAAAGCATCGGGTAATGTCGAAAGAAATGTACAAAGGAAATATTGTTTCCGAAGACGGAACATCAACATTAGTACTGTTTACTCTACTCGATGATGCTGACAAACAAGCAGTAGCAAAAGAAATAAAAGAAAAAATTACCAAACTAAATCTTCCCGAAAAAATCAGTTTCGGTGGAATACCTATGATGATGGATGATGTATCAAACTTAATGATGGTTGATATGAGGAATTTAATCCCAATTACATTTATCATAATAATGTTAGTTCTTTTAATAAGTTTCAGGTCTGCCCGTGGAGTTGTTTTGCCTCTTTTAACAGCAAGTATTTCTACTGTTTGGGTATTGGGAATCATGCAATTATCAGGTTATATGTTGAATTTAGTTTCAATCAATATGCCTGTCATCTTGCTTGCAGTTGGTAGTGCTTACACTATTCATGTTATTAACAGGGTAAATGAGTGTAAGGAAAAAGACAGGAGGAAAGCATTAATTATTTCATTAACATATATTATTATCCCTATATTACTATCGGGGATTACTACTGCCTTTGGTTTTATTTCATTTGTTTTTGGGGCATATCTTACCATGATACGTGATTTTGGAATGTTTACTTCACTTGGTGTACTTATTGCATTATTGATTTCTGTTGTATTTGTTCCTGCTTTTGTCTCTGCATTTTCGATGTTCAAATCTCAAAAAGCTTTAAAGAAAGGAATAAAATCAGAAGATACTATTATGGGCAAAATGTTACTTACCCCTTTTTCTAATTTAATTGTTAAGCATCCCAAATATATAACTGTAATCTGGATCGCTGTGATGGCAATCAGTATCTGGGGAATGTTTAATATCAAGACCAGTGTCAATATGGTAGAATATTTTCAAAAAGATAATCCTACCAGGGTTATAGAGGAAATCATGCAAAAGAAATTTGGCGGTTCCATACCTGTTTTTGTTGTTTTTAAAGGAGATATGCAAAGCCCCGATGTATTGAAAAAGATGATTGAGACAGAAAATTACATGAAAAAATACCCTGATGTAACATCTACACAATCGGTTGCAGATTTAATAGAAGAGATGAACGATGTTATGGGCGAAGGGAAAAAAATTCCTGATGAAAAAGCAAAAATCGAGCAACTATGGTTTCTACTTGACGGGCAAGATATTATGTCGCAATTGGTAACCGATGATTTAGACGAGGGGATAATTCAATCGAAATTTGCTTCTGCCCATAGTGATGATGCAAAGGAATTTGTTATATACATGAACGAATATATAAAAGATAATTCTACTGATGATTGCCAAATATTATTAACAGGTATGCCTTCGGTATATGTAAAATTAAACGATTCCTTAATCAATAGCCAGTTTAGCAGTCTTGCAATAGCTATTGTATTAGTGGTTTTGATTGTAGCATTGATATTGCGTTCTTTTCCGAAAGGAATATATGCAGCAATACCAATTGTAGCTACTATCATTATTTTATTTGGCTTTATGGGCATTACGGGCATAGCATTGGACATTGCAACAGTTCTTGTGGCAAGCATAGCCCTCGGTATGGGTATTGATTATTCAATTCATATTATTACTCATTTTTCCAAGAAATTTGATGAAGTTAAAAATATAGAAGAAGCAATAAAAGACAGTATAATGATAAGTGGAAAGGCTATTATTATAAATGTAATATCGGTAGCTGCGGGCTTTCTCGTATTAACCTTTTCACATATTGTACCTATACAAAATTTTGGTTTGCTTGTTTCATTAAGTATGATTGGGGCAGGAGTTGGAGCATTAACCCTTTTGCCGGTTATTTTAATTCTTGCAAACAGAGCAAAAGAACAGGTGTATAAAAATTTAGATAATGGTTTAAAATATATTAAAAACAAAAAGATTTAGAAAAATTATCAAAAGAAATAATAAGATAATGAGCAACATCAATATTGCACGTATAATAAAAAACAGTAATTCAAATTTTTTGAAAAACCTACCGGATTTTTTCATAAAAGCTATTGCTATAATCATAAGGCAAAAAAGTCTTAATAAGCTTTTTAGTGATAATTCAGATTATATTGGTGTTACTTTTCCACCTAAAGTATTAAAGTATCTAAATATTAAGATTAAGATTAAAGGCAAAGAAAATTTACCAGATAATGGAAAATGCTTTTTTGTTGCCAATCATCCGTTTGGTTTCATAGATGGGTTAATTCTATTTTCTATTGTTGGAGAAAAATACGGAGACCTAAGAATGATTAGCAACGATTCTTTAAAATATATTGATAATTTAAATACAATAACTGTTAATGTAAAAGTTTTTGGACAAAGTTCAAGACAATATATTAATGAATTAGAAAAAGTATATAAATCTGATTTGCCGATTATTAATTTTCCTGCCGGTTTAGTATCAAGAATTAAGAACAAAAAAATTCAAGATATAAATTGGAAAAAGAGTTTTATTAAAAAAGCAATTACAAACCAAAGAGATGTTGTTCCAATAAGGTTTTACGGTAGAAATTCTATAATTTTTTATACTATATATGTTTTTAGACAAATATTGAATATTAAAACAAATATTGAATTATCACTTCTTCCACGAGAAATGTTTAGAAAACGAAATAAAACTATACAAGTTAGAATAGGAAAACCAATTTCATATAAATCTTTTGATAAAACATTTACCCACGTGGAATGGGCACAAAAAGTAAGAGAACAAGTATATAAATTAAATTATTAACAATTAAAAATAAGTAAAATGAGAAAATTAAAATTATCAGTATTAGTAATCGCATTATTTCTAATGTTTGGATTTAATGCAAATGCACAGGATGCAAACACCATTTTAAAAAATATGGATGATGTAATGTATTCCCCAAAAGATATGACAGGGAAAACAAAAATTATTTTAATCGACAAAGCAGGAAAGGAAAAAACACGGGAAGCAGATATCATTCAAAAAGGGACGGACAAACGTATTTTCCGTTTTACTGCACCCTCATCACAAGCCGGCATTGCAGTTTTATCTTTACCAAACGATGTAATGTATTTATATATGCCTGCTTTTGGAAAAGAAAGAAGAATATCATCCTCAGTAAAAAGTCAAAATTTTGCAGGAACTGATTTTTCTTATGATGATATGGAATCAAAACCAAATTCAGAAAAATACACTCCAAAATTACTTGAAACAGAAGAAGGTGCGTATGTGCTGGAATTAACACCAATATCAAAAAAGTCTTCTTATTCAAAAGTAATAATGAAAGTTCACAAAACACATTTTTATCCAATCTCTGCAGAATTCTACGACAAGGGAAACAGAAAAATTAAAGAAGGGATTTCTGTTTACAAAAAAATAGGCAATTACTGGAATGCACAAGAAATGAGCATGACAAATTTAAAGAAAAACCATACTACAAGAATGATAATGTCGGATGTGAAATACGATACAGGACTAACTGATGATGATTTTACTGTAAGAAAATTAAAACAATAAAATGAAACAAAAAGTAGCATTAGTATTAGGAAGTGGCGGTGCAAAAGGTTTAGCACATATTGGAGTTATCGAAGAGTTTGAAAAACAAGGTTTTGAAATAACTTCTATAGCAGGTACTTCAATGGGAGCTGTTATAGGAGGGCTTTATGCAATGAACAAAATGCAGAAATATAAAGACTGGGTTTTAACATTTGATAAAATAGATGTATTCAACCTTATTGATTTTACTTTTAGCTCACACGGCTTAATAAAAGGCGATAAGGTTTTTAATAAAATGAAAACATTTTTACCTGACAGAAATATTGAAGACCTTGATATTCCGTTTGCAGCAGTTGCAACCGATATTACAAATGAAAAAGAGGTTGTTTTTACAACAGGCAGCGTATATGAAGCTGTGAGAGCATCAGTTTCAATTCCTACAGTTTTTACTCCTGTTAATAAAGATAATATTTTATTAGTTGACGGAGGTGTTTTAAACCCAATACCGGTAAATCGTGTTAAACGAAGCGAGAATGATATCTTAGTTGCCGTAAATGTATATGCAGATATTCCTTACTCAAAGGAAAAAAAACAAACTAAAAAACAATTAAAAATTCAATCTGTTTATGATAAAAATATTAAGATATTTAAACAAAAACTTAATGAGATAATTCCGAAAAGCAATAAGTCGAAATTAGGATATTTTAAACTTCTTAATGCAACTACGAGTGCAATGATTCACCAAATTTCAGAAATGACATTGGATATATGCAAACCTGACATTTTGGTAAATATTTCAAGACATTCAGCCAGTATTTTCGATTTCTATAAAGCAGAACAATTGATAGAAACAGGCAGATTGGCTGCAAAAGAAAGCATCGAAAAATATAAAATAAATCAATAAAATTGAAAATTTAATCTTGCAATATGGTTTTAATCGCTTTTTTTCTCGGATTGATCATTTCTATCCCATTTGGACCCTTGGGGCAAATGATGTTAAACAGAGCCATTAACAAAGGTTTCTGGAATGGTTTTTCCATTGCGATTTTATCAAGTATCTCTGATTTTATCTTTTGCGAATTTTTCTTAATTGGAACTGTTTCTATTGGGACAATAAACCCATGGATAAAGATAATTCTTCAGACAGCAGGTCTTGTTTTCCTCTCCTATATTGGAGCAAAGGAATTTATTCTGCCCCTCATTAAATATAAACGTGATAAAAATTATAAAACAAAAGCAATTGTAGTAAATGAGAAACATAAATTTGATAAAAAGTTGTTATTGAAAAATATAGTTATGGTAGGAAGTTATTACATTTCCAATCCAATGGGCTATGCTTTTTGGCTTAGTATTTCCGTTCTGATAAATCAGAAATTAATTTTTCACCATGATTTGTTACACTACACACTTTTTAGCCTTTTCTTAGCCTTTGGAACACTAACATGTCAATATATTTCAATATTATTTGTAAAAAAAATAGGTGTTAAAATAGGTGTTAAAAAAAATATGTTAAAATATATGACTATTCCATTGTATTCTATTGCACTTATTTATTTTGCTTTTCATGTAACTCAAAATATCTTACAAATAATATAGTAATAATAATATAAAAAAGAAAAACACGAAATAATTTTAAAAAAAATAATTATGAAAACAACAGCAATAATATGCGTATTTAATGAAGAAAAGACAATTAGAAATGTTATTGAGTCTGTCTCTGAATCTTTCATTGTCGATGAAATAATCATTGTAAATGATGGCTCTACTGATAATACGAAAAAAATAATTGAGGAACTGAAAAATAAATTTGAACTAACTAACATTCATTTTAAAGAAAATAAAGGAAAAGGTTATGCAATGGCTATTGGTGTTGAGAATGCAACAAATGAAATCATTGTATTTATTGATGCAGATCAAACAAAAATTATTAGCGGGTACATTGACCAAATGATAAATCCCTTGTTAAAAAAAGAATGTGACATGGTTTTAGGCTATTCTACAATCAATATTTTAAGTCAGGATGTAAACCCTTTAAAAATATTGACAGGAGAAAGATCTATGTATAAAAAAGATATTACTCCTATTCTTGGCAAAATGAAAGAATCAAAATTTGGGGTAGAAACCTTATTGTATTTCTATTATATCTCAATTGGTAAAAGCATAAAATTCATTAAATTAATAGGGCTAAAACATAAAGATAAATACAAGAAAGTATCTTTTAAAAAAGCAACAACAAATTATATTAATGAAGGCTGGGAAATAGCATATACTGCCATGAAAAATTATGACTTAATGTTAAAATCAGCCGAAAAGATAGTCAGAAAAAAAATAAAAAGATGAAATCAGTTAAAAATTCAGTAATTATAAATATACCTTTATGAAAAAAATAAATTTAATTTTTGCAATGGTTATTGTGCTTATTATCGGCACAAAATTCGCAAGAGCACAAGAAGACGGCAATAAACTAAAATTGTCGGGAGAATTATTAACAGACCAACGGTTTTTACTCGAAGACCCAAACGATTGGGCATGGAATGAAAATCGCTTAACACTCAATTTTGAGAAGAAAATAACCGATAACTCAAAATTTTACAGCGAAGTTTGGTTACGTAACATAGGTTTACCAAATATCAATTCATCAGCAGACCTTTATAATAAGGGCATTGTTGACCCATTCAATCTTGAAATAAGAGAAGCTTACGTTCAGTTATTCGGATTTTTATCAAAAAATTTGGATGTAAAAATAGGTCGTCAGCGTATAGTTTGGGGAACAGCTGATAAACTAAACCCAACCGATAATCTAAACCCTTACGATTTGGAAGATGTATTGGATTTTGGTCGCCACCGCGGTTCCGATGCTATCAGTCTGAATTATTATTTCAATTCTGAATTTTCAATGCAAGGAGTTTTTATTCCGTTTTTTCAACCGGCAAATATGCCAATTGGGATTTTTGCGAATGCTTTAACTCCTTCAATGGAATTGCCCCAAGGAATGACTTTGATGGGATTCACAGACCAAATAAATATGCCGAAATATAATCTCGGAGAAAGCTCAACCGCAGGATTAAAATTTAAAGGCTTTGCAGCCGGTTTTGATTTTTCATTAAGTTATGTTTGGGGAAGAGACGGTATGCCAATTGGCACATACAATACTTTTATTCCTGTTGATACAATTGGTGGAATAAATATAAATTCTCAGTTATCATTTTATAGAACACATATATTTGGAGCCGATATGGCAGGAAGTATTGGAGGTGTTGGCGTATGGGCAGAAGCAGCAGCTTTCTTACCAAAAAACGAAGTTGTAATGACCAATGATTTATCTGCAATGTATCCATTGTCGCCTATGCCTGTAACACAAGACACAACAGTATTAGACAAAGATGCTTATGTAAAATTTGTTCTCGGTGCTGATTACAATTTTGCAAATGGCACATATTTAAACTTTCAATATCTGCACGGATTTATGAATGAGAGAGGAAATGATGCACTTAATGATTATTTCTTTTTAAGATTAGAGAAAAAATTCTTTGATGATAAACTGAAAATTGCTCCAATTGGTGGTGGTTTTATAGTTGCCGATTGGGAAGATATCGAAAATAACTATGCCTTAGTTTATGTTCCCGAAATCTCATACATGGCAACCGATAATGCTGAAATAACATTATCAGCAGCTATATTTGACGGCAAAGGCGAAAATATGTTTGCAAACTTAAAAGACTATAATATGATGATGTTTAAACTGAAATATAGTTTTTAAAAATAACCAACTTTATTTACCAAAAGGCATTTTTGCTTTCACACAAAAAACAAAATAAATTTAAAGTTGTAGCATATTTTTCATCTTAATCATTAAAACTTCTTCTCTTCTCCTTTTATTATTCTTTTTATATTAGCTGCGTGAGTTAATGGAATAAAAACAGCAACTGCAATAGACAAAATAATAAGAGGTACTTCTGGTGTTTTAAGAATAAAGATCACAACAATCGGGAAAGCAATTGAAGCAATTATTGATGAAATAGATACAATTCTTGAAATAAAAAGAACTATCAGAAAAAGTCCGGCAATAATTGCAGAAGCCAATGGGAATAATGCAATTCCAACACCAAAAAGAGTTGCAACACCTTTTCCTCCTTTAAATCCAATATAAATAGGGAATATATGACCCAACACAGCAGATGCAGCAAGCACCATTTTGAAATAAATTAATTGGTTGCCAACAAATTCGAAGGGCAAAAAATTTGCAATATACACTGCTATCCATCCTTTAAATATATCTATTATTAAAACAGGAACGCCTGCTTTCCAGCCCAGAACTCTAATAGTATTAGTAGCTCCGGCATTGCCACTACCCATTTTTCTGATGTCAACTTTAAAAAATATCCTCCCTATCCAAACAGAGGAAGGTATTGAACCTATTAAAAAAGCCAGAATAACAAATAAAATAAGTAAAAAATAATCCATAATATTGATTTTTATTTAAACTAATACGATTTTGATGTTTGCTTTATTGTTTTTCAAAATACTTTTTCATTCTTCTAACAAAGCTGATTTTCTTTCCTAATGTTGAGATAACAAATTCATATTGATCTTTAAATTCGTTATCTTTATAAATCCTTGCACCCGGACTCAACCCAATAAGTCTGTTATTAAATTTTTCACTCGACGAAATAGCCTGCATCACATTATTTCGATAATTAAAGAAATACCATTCGTTTTTGTTAAGCTGGAAATAAAAACTGACTTCATCACCTGTTCTTCTTTTCTTAATTTCGAAATACCCTGGTACATATTTATTAATTTGCTCTTTATTGATATTTCCAATTGCAAGAGGTCCTTCCGAAACAAAGGAAGTTGTTAAGTCATCCCATTTAAAATTAATATCAGTAAAAACAAAAGTGTGCAACAATTCGTCAGGCATCTTTCTCGCTGCACCATAAAGAGTGTAATCTGAGATAATATCATCGGTTGCTTGTTCGCCTAATTTTTGTGTTAAAGCAAGTTTGTAATTTCTATCTGTTAAATTAATTCCATCCAAATTCGATAAATTCAAACTATCGGAGAACATTTTTATTAGTTTATCATCAAAAGGAAAATCAATAAAAGCAATTAGTTTAAGCTCAACTCTATTAGGAATTGCAAGATGATTAATCACTCCCATAGTTTCCAACTGCATGTATCCGAGATTAAGCCCGAGATTAATTTTTCCTTCACCGGAAAGCAAACATTTTCTTTTAGAAAAACTCACATAATTTCCAAGCAGGCTTTTTCTTTTAATTCTATCCCAACCGGCAATCTGATATTCTTCAACAACAGGATCAAAATTTATAACTCCATAAGTTGATATCATTGGGAAATCAGTTGCATTTCTTTTCTTTCCGAGGAATGCCGGATAAATTTCACTATCAATTTCCGAATAATTGATCCCTACACTTACATAATTATCATCAACATCATACTGTCTTTTCTTGATCGGAATATAAATATTTTCGGGATCTATCGCGGTTTTGAATTTTATTTTCATTTCGTTGGAAGCGAAATAACAATCATGGTTAATACTAAAGGCACCATCAAAAGTCAAAAATTTATTTTGTGATTCGAGGTTGACTTTTCCGTTAAACATATATTCGGGACTAAGGAAGAAAACTGAAAATTCAGGTATCAGTCCTTTAGCAAAAGTTTTACCTGATGAATCTACCGAAATGGTGTTCATCGTAATTTCCTGTGGCACATTATTTTTGTCGATATAATCATATAAACCACGGGCATGATAATTATTTTTTGAATAAATATTTACATCTGCATCATAAAAACGATGATATTTTGTGTCAATATCAGCAATAATACCGGCATCGAATAATGTTTCTATTTCAGCATTTTTCAATATTTTAATTTTACCGTTTCCGGGAAATATTGCAGCATCAGCAACTTTAATAAGTTTCACATCTTCAGCATAAACAACATATTCCGTCATATCATATTTTCCACTAATAGCAGAAAAACTCAATGAGTCCTGATCTTTCCTCACAGAAACAAACTCTGATCCCGAAAGGTCAATATCAATCAATTCGGACTCTGTCATATCTTCAAGTCCTGGAATTCTTTCTTTAGTATTATTTTTCAACATCATCATATTTTTATCCATATCCCATTCCATCTCATCCATAAAACAAATATATTTATTGAATGGGAATTCTACTTTAGAACTTCGTCCATTGGATCTAAACAATCCTCGTCTTTCCTGAAAATCAATACTCGTACTATATGCATGAGTCAGGATTGCTAAATCATCACCTGATTTTGTTAATAACTCAAAATCGGAAGTATCGGCATTAATCTCGTGGTGATAAAAATCAAAATCGGAAGAAGTAATTTGTGCATTTGAGAAATCAAAAACCCCATCACCCTTTGCTCCTATTGGTGATAATTCAATATCTCCTTTAAATTCCGATCCGTTATTGTACATTAAAAACGGATCATTTGTCATGTAAACAAACATAATATTGGTATCAGGCAACCAATATACATCAAGCATTTTCGATATCATAGATGGAAATTGCGGTTCGTCCGGAAATTCCAGAACCTCAAAATCATCACATTTTGCAATTAATGAATCAGAATAAAATGAAAAATTTTTTGATGTGGAAATGGAAGTAAGATAGTTTAACGAACCTTCGCCATTCAAACCATTGTTATCCAATACTATCCTATTAAAGTACCTGCCTTTATCATTATAAACAGGATAACCCGTATCAGGAATTTGATGAACAAATCCAAGTGAATAATCGGGCATAACCACAAGAGGTTCTTCAAAATCAGGAAACATACCGTTTGAAGCCAGATAACCATTAAAGCTTAGCCCATCAGTAGAAAAATCAACTAAACTATCAATCTCAAAAGGTGAGATATAATAATAAAACCTTTCTTTGTCGTAAGCACCATTTTTAATAGAATTGTAATGATAGTACACATAAGAATCGTTAGAACTATTAAAAACAGGATAATTGGAAAAATTTATTTTACCTGATTTATTATTTGGATGATCAATAAGAAGATACCCGCTAAGATCAGCAATAACATTTTGAATTCTGATATAAATTTGTCGTCCAAATTCATCTTTTTTATTATATTTGACAGAAAAACTTAAAGAATCGATCCTCGGAAGATTTAAACGAAAAGTGTCATATTCGAAAGAACAATCATGTGCATAAAAATCAAACAATCCGGCATGAACCCTACCGGAAAACATAAAATTGCGATTTTCTTTCATGACAATACGATTATCATCAGGATAAATATAAACCCGTTTAGAATCGCTAAGCATTATCTGTGACACACTATTAATGGTAAGATCAAATTTTTCAATATTAAGTATGGCATTACTTTCAAAACTTGTTTTTGAATTAAACGAAATTGCATCATAATCAATTAATCCTGCTTTTGCATCAAGAAAATCAAAAAGCCTGTCTTTAATATATGCTTCTTTTTTATCAATATTATACACCACAAATCCTTTATTTGCAAGATGCATAATCATAGAAATGGCTTGCTCTTTTGGCTTTTTAATAAAATCAGCCAAAGTATTTATTCGTACATTTTTTGTATTATAAAACTCTGAAAATCTTTTAATAACAACAATTGGGTTAATAGGATCGATGCCCTGCAAACTGTAGTATTCTTTATCAGAATAATGATTTATTGATACAAAACCGGCATTACTTTCATTGCTGATACCTTTTATCATCTCAAAATAGATGTTTGGTTCACCCATTTTCCATCTAATAATTTCACAATACAAATCAATATCATGAAATGAATCGTTGAATGGACTTGAATAACTTGGATATTGCGATCCTATTATTAATAGTTCCTTTTTATCATTATTATATTTCATTTTACATGAAGGATGATAAATCGAATCATTTTTGTAATTAATTGAGAAATAACTTTGATTAGAAACAATCCGATCCGGTTTTATCAAAAATTCCCGTGATTTGATTAATACAAATCTTTTGTTGTTCCTAAAAATTTCTATCGTAGCATAATCACCTTCATCTCCCAATCCGAAGAGATCAGCTCCTTTAATAGAAAAGCCACCATTAAAATTTATATTTTCAAAAATACCATTAATCTCAAAATCTTTAAAATAAGAATTGAATCGAGGATAAGATGTTTTTGAATTTGGCGGGCTTGAAAATACTTTTTCGGATAAGCTGCCACCGATGGAATGTTTTAAAAAAAACTTATTAAAAAACCTCACCGAATCAGCTGTGTAAACTGTTTTGTTAAGATCAATACTATAATCGTTGAGCAAGGCATAAACATCATCTTCATCAAATCCAACTCTTGTCCATGAAAGCTTACCTTTATTTCCAACCCATTTATTTGTAAAGGGATAAAAAACTCCTTTTGTTTCTTTAATTACCGAGCTGTCGTTTTTTGTTGCACAAATTAAATCTAAATTCTCAAAAACCACATAAGGTACCGAATCATATTTAAAATAAAATTTCTCATTTTTAAAATGCCATGTATATGATCTGGAATTATATATATTTTTTTCCGAAAACAACTCATCGGTTTGTTGAAGATACGAAAGAAAATTTTTACTTGTTTGTTGATTGATCAGGTCTTCGAGACTTTTTAACCATGCAAGAACACTCTCTTCCGGCTGAATGACACCAATAAAACCATCAAGACATTTGATAAACTGAAAATAATAAGGATAAGTTTTCATCCTCTTTTTTTTCATCAGGCTTTCGATGTAATAAATATGCTGTTTTTGTATTTTAGAAAATCTTCCGGCAGTCCACTTATAACTGAATGATTCAAGAAGAAATTCTGCTCTTTCGTGATAATGTTTATTTTTTGTATTGAGTAATTTGGCAGACATTTCGATTAAAAAAGTGTCTGCATAAGTTGAAAACTCCTGAACATCTTGCGAGAACACAGATTTACTCAGAAACACTAAAGATAAAATAAAAAGAAAAATTTTTAATTTTAACATTTTATCATTCAATCATTCTCTAAAAAAACACACAGATGCCCAGTTATTTTTAAGTTTGATACTTACGATTTTTAGTTGTAATTTATTTGTTAATTTTTCAATCGCCTCAATATCATTTTCATAAAAACCACTTAAAAATATCTTTCCATTTTCGTTCATGCACTTAACATAAACAGGAAGATCATTTAACAAAATATTTCTATTTATGTTTGCAAAGATAATATCGTATTTTTTATTTCCAAGCAAACTTGCATCTCCCTGATAAACCTCAATATTTGGTGTATTATTTTTTTGGATATTTTCGATAGTATTGTTGTAAGCCCATTCATCATTATCAATAGCCGTTATCTCTGAAGCATTCTTTTTAGACGCAATAACTGCCAGAACTCCTGTGCCGCAGCCCATATCCAAAACTGTTTTGTTTGTCAGATCAGTTTCAAGCATCCACTCAATCATCATCTCAGTGGTTTCGTGATGAGCAGTTCCGAATGACATCCTCGGTTCGATGATTATATCCATTTCATAATTATCATCAGCTTTATGAAATGGTGCTCTCACCATACATTTGCCGGCAATAACAACCGGCTGAAAATTACTTTCCCAAACTGCATTCCAATTTTGATCCTGTATTTCGGTAAATGAATATTTGAAACTTACTTTAGCAAGAATTTCTTTGACCAGATTTTCATTAAATTTCTCTGATTCGATATAGGCTTTTAATCCGGCATCTGTCTCCGAAAAACTATCATATCCAATCTTTGCAAGATAAGCGATTATTATTTCTGTGGATATTCCGTTTTCTATTTTATTTATTTTAAGTTCGGTATATTTCATGGTTACATGATTACATTGTTTCATGGTTTTATACAATTACCACCAATTACAATAAATTACAACTAATTACAATAAATTAAATTACATTGTTTATCACGTGAAATGCGATACATAGAGACGTACAGTTGTACGTCTCTACTAAAAACTGTCAACAATTTTATAAAAATCATCAGCGTTTAATGATGCTCCGCCAATCAGTCCGCCATCAACATCGGGATTGGCAAATAATTCTTTTGCATTTTTAGGGTTACAACTTCCTCCGTAAATGATAGTTATATCGTTGGCTAATGCTTTATTATATTTTTCTCCGATAATACTCCTGATAAAAGCATGCATTTCCTGGGCTTGTCCCGATGTTGCAGTAACTCCTGTTCCTATTGCCCAAACCGGTTCATAGGCTATAACTACTTTTTTAAAATCTTTGGGTTCGAGATGAAATAATGAATCGGTTAATTGAGTTTTTACAACATCAAAATGATTTTCGCTTTCACGCTCTTCCAACACTTCTCCACAACAAAATATAGGAATAATATCATGTTTAAGACAGATGTCCACCTTTTCAGATAGAAATTGGTTTGACTCATTAAAATATTTTCTTCTTTCGGAATGACCGACAATACAGTATTTCACTTCAATAGATTTTAACATCATAGCTGAAATTTCACCGGTATATGCTCCCGATTCCTGATTACTTACATTTTGTGCCCCAATAAAAACTTTATCATTTTCTGTAATATCAGTAGCTAACTCAAGATACGGAAAAGGCGGACAAATTACCACCTCTACTCCATTAGCACCATTTTTATCAACAAGTTTTACAATATCAAAAACAAGGTCATCAGCTTCATGAAAAGCCTTGTTCATTTTCCAGTTTCCTGCAATAATTTTTTTTCTCATAATAATATTTTTAATAAAATTTAAACAAAAGTAATGAAAAGTAAAAAAGTAATAAAACAAATTATCGAAACATTTTTTAGTTTGTAATAAGCAGTAAATAATTTACTTTTGACAAAATTTTTTAATCAATTCAAAATTCATTTATTATGAAATATATTATAACATTATTATTAAGTATTTTCTTGTTGGTTTTTTCGGGATTGACGACAGTGCAAAGCCAAACAAAAGAAATTACACTGAAAGACATTTATGCCGACAGCAAACTTTATCCAAAAAGAGTTTATGGAATAAGGTCAATGAAAAACGGAGATTATTATTCGGTTTTGCAAAATGATTCAATAAATGTTTTTAAATATAAGAATGGGAAATACGTAAAAACAATTCTTACTGCATCAGAACTTATACCTGAAGGACAAGAAGAAAATATCCCGCTAAGGAGCTATACATTCAGTAAAGATGAAAGCAAAATACTTATTCCAACTGAAACGGAACATATTTACAGGTATTCATCACAATCAAACTTTTATATCTGGAATGTAAAAAACAAAACTTTACACCAATTATCTGAAAACGGCAAACAACGTCTTGCAAGTTTTTCGCCTGATGGAACTAAAGTTGTTTTTATCCGTGATAATAATTTGTTTATCAAAGATTTGAAAAACAATACTGAGAAACAAATTACAAATGATGGGTTGTATAACAACATTATTAATGGTACTACTGACTGGGTTTATGAAGAAGAATTCAGTTTTACAAAAGCATTTTTCTGGTCGCCTGACGGAGAAAAAATTGTTTTCTACAAATTTGATGAAAGTGATGTAAAAGAATTTTTCTTTTCAAAATACGGCGATCTGTATCCCGAAGAATACAAGTACAAATATCCAAAAGCCGGTGAAGATAATTCGATTGTGAATATTTACACTTATGATATAGAAAACGAAAACATTGTTAAAATGGACATCGGAGAAGAAACCGATCAATATATTCCCAGAATAAAATGGACAAAAAATTCAAATATTTTATCAATCCTGAGAATGAATCGTTTACAGAATAAATTAGAGATACTTTTGGCAAACCCAAACAATGGAAAATCAGAAGTTATTTATACCGAAACAAATAAATATTATATTGACATTACTGATCATTTGACTTTTTTGAACGACAATAAACATTTTCTTTTCACGAGCGAAAAGGATGGATACTACCACATCTATTTATATAAAATGAATGGAGAACTTGTAAAACAACTTACAAAAGGGAATTGGGTAATTACAAGTCTTATTGGATTTGATGAAAAAAAGAAACTTGTTTATTATGTTTCAGCCGAATCATCACCACTAAATCGCGATTTATTTTGTATTGACCTCGAAGGAAACAAAACAAAGTTATCATCCCGTGAAGGAACTAATAGTGCAAGATTCAGCTCAGATTTTAAGTATTCCATCAATACTTTTTCAGATGCAAATACTCCTCCTATAATCACTGTAAACAAAGCTAACGGAAAACAATTAAGGATTTTGGAAAATAACTCAAATCTTCTTAAAACAATAAAAGAATACAATTTCAGCAAAAAAGAATTTTTCTCATTCAAAACATCAGAAAATGTAAAACTTAACGCATGGAAAATACTCCCTCCCGATTTTGATAAAGAAAAGAAATATCCTGTACTATTTACAATTTATGGCGGACCGGGATCACAAACTGTGCGAAACAGTTGGGGTGGTGGTGATTTATGGGAACAAATGCTTGCTCAAAGAGGAATAATTGTAGTATCAGTTGATAACAGAGGAACAGGAGCAAGAGGCGAAGAATTTAAAAAAATGACTTATCTGCAACTTGGCAAATACGAAACTATTGACCAGATTGAAGCTGCAAAATATTTAGGTTCATTAAATTATGTCGATGCCAACAGAATAGGAATTTTCGGGTGGAGTTACGGAGGATATATGTCAACTCTATGCATGACCAAAGGAGCCGATTATTTTAGTACAGGTATTGCAGTTGCACCGGTAACCAACTGGAGATATTATGATAATATTTATACCGAAAGATTTATGAGAACACCTCAGGAAAATCCTGATGGTTATGATGATAACTCGCCAATAAATCATGTTGACAAATTAAAAGGAAATTATCTTTTGATACATGGAACTGCCGATGACAATGTTCATGTACAAAATTCAATAGATTTGATAACGGCACTGATAGCAGCAGATAAACAATTTGAAATGCAACTTTATCCAAATAGTAATCATGGTATTTATACAGGTCGTAACACCAGAATGCATTTATATACACGAATGACTGAATTTCTATTAAAAAATTTAAACCAATAATTTGTTTTATTATTAATAATTTATTCTTACTTTTGCCAACCGAAAATTTTTAATCTAAAAAGAAAGAGAAAAATATGATAATAATACCTGTAAAAAGCGGCGAAAGCATCGAAAGAGCCTTAAAGAAGTACAAAAGAAAATTTGAAAAAACCGGTGTTGTTAAAGAAATCAGAGCAAGACAACAATTTGACAAACCTTCTATAATAAACAGAGAACAAAAGCTGAAAGCAACATATGTTCAGCAGTTAAGAGATAAAGCCGAAATTTAAAAAAAACTTTTTTTTAAAAAAATTATCAGGAAGAAACTTTGTTTTGAGGATATTTTTTATTATCTTTGAAACTTAGTTTTTTCCTATTTTTATTTTATGGTGCAAGATAAATTTATTCAATATATACAATTCGAAAAAAGGTACTCTTACCATACAATCATTGCATACAAAAAAGATATTGATCAATTCTTTTTATTTTTAAAAGAACAATACGAAATAATTGACGAAAAAAAAGTTAACTACCTTATTATAAAATCATGGATTGTTAAATTAATGGAAAATAATTTATCAACACGCTCAATAAACAGAAAGCTATCTTCATTAAAAACATTTTTTAAATATTTAATACGTGAAGAAATAATATCTGTTAATCCAATGCTTAAAGTTACTTCACCAAAAACATCAAAAAGATTACCTGAATTTGTTGAAAAAAACAAGATCGAGCACTTATTAAATGATATAGATTTTGGAGACAATTTTACTGCAATCAGAAACAAAACAATATTTGAAGTTTTTTATGCAACAGGAATAAGATCATCGGAACTCATAAATTTAAAAGAACAAGATATTGACCTTAAAAGATCAACAATAAAAGTTATAGGAAAAAGAAATAAAGAAAGAATAATACCGTTTAGTAATAAACTGAGTAACTTACTTGAAATCTATTTAGAAAAGAAACACAAAGAGATCAGCGAACAAAAAGCAAACACACATTTGTTTGTTACAATTAAAGGGGGAAAGATGTACGCAAAACTTGTTTACATAATGATTAATTCATACCTTAATAAAGTTACAACATTATCAAAAAAGAGCCCACATGTATTAAGACATACATTTGCCACACATATGCTAAATAGCGGAGCCGATTTAAATGCAATTAAAGAGCTTCTCGGACATTCAAACTTATCATCTACTCAGATATACACCCATAATACTATAGACAAACTTAAATCAATATATAATCACGCTCATCCAAAAGAGCAAAAACGGAGGTAAAATATGAACATTAACATTAAATCAGTAAATTTTAAAGCTGACAGTAAACTAAAAGAATTTATCACTGAGAGAATTGAAAAACTATCAAATTTTCATGATAATGTTTCAAATAGTGATGTAATATTAAAAGTTGACAAAAACGACAAGAAGAAAAACAAAATTACTGAGATTAAAATGATATTAAAAGGGGAAGAATTTTTCGCCAAAAAACAAAGTAAAACATTCGAAGAATCAACTGATAATGTAATTGAAGCTTTACGACGACAGCTAAGAAAATATAAAGGCAAAACTGAAAATAACTACAGGAAATAATTTTTTATAATATTTTTATAATTTCTTTGGTTATTAATTTAAAAATATATATTTTTGCAGACCTTTTCAAACAGGGTCTGTTTTTTGTTTATTAGTAAGGAGTTTAGAGTATTTTAAGCCGATGTAGCTCAGTTGGCCAGAGCAGCTGATTTGTAATCAGCCGGTCGCCGGTTCGAATCCGTCCATCGGCTCAAGTTCATAAAACAACATAATCAGGGGAGATTCCAGAGCGGTCAAACGGGGCAGACTGTAAATCTGTTGGCTAAGCCTTCGGAGGTTCGAATCCTCCTCTCCCCACAAAACAGAGAAAAAATGTTCATTATTTAATGAAAAAAAAGTCTTGCTTGACAAGATAATTTCAGAAACCCACTCCATTTCTGAAAATCAAGCGGAAGTAGCTCATTTGGTAGAGCGACAGCCTTCCAAGCTGTAGGTGGCCGGTTCGAGCCCGGTTTTCCGCTCAAAACCTTACACAAGCCGATGTAGCTCAGCGGTAGAGCACTTCCTTGGTAAGGAAGGGGTCACGAGTTCAATTCTCGTCATTGGCTCTCAAATAAAAATTGAAAAAAAATAAGTAAACAACAATTAAACATTTTTAGATATGGCTAAAGAAAAATTTGATCGATCAAAACCGCACGTTAATATTGGTACTATTGGTCACGTTGACCACGGTAAAACAACATTAACCGCTGCAATTACTTTAAACCTCCAAGCATCAGGATTAGCTGAATTTGCGTCTTTTGACTCAATTGACAATGCTCCTGAAGAAAAAGAAAGAGGTATTACAATTAATACTGCACACGTTGAATATTCAACCGTAAACAGACATTACGCACACGTTGACTGTCCTGGTCACGCCGACTATGTTAAGAACATGGTAACCGGTGCAGCTCAGATGGACGGTGCTATTTTGGTTGTTGCTGCAGATGATGGACCTATGCCACAAACTCGTGAGCATATCCTTCTTGCACGTCAGGTTGGTGTACCAAAAATCGTTGTTTTTATGAACAAAGTTGACATGGTTGATGATGAAGAACTTTTAGAATTAGTAGAAATGGAGATCAGAGATCTTCTTTCATTCTACGAATTTGATGGTGACAACACTCCAATCATTCAGGGTTCTGCATTAGGTGCACTTAATGAAGAAGAAAAATGGGTAAAAAAAGTAGTTGAATTAATGGCTGCTGTTGACGAATGGATTCCACTTCCAAAACGTGATGTTGACAAACCATTCTTAATGCCGGTAGAAGATATTTTCTCAATTACAGGTAGAGGCACTGTTGCTACAGGTAGAATCGAAACCGGTGTTATTAACTCAGGTGATCCTGTTGACATTATTGGTATGGGTGCTGAAAAACTTAAATCAGTTGTTACTGGTGTTGAGATGTTTAGAAAAATATTAGATCGTGGTGAAGCTGGAGATAATGCAGGTCTTTTATTAAGAGGTATCGACAAAAAAGCAATTTGCAGAGGTATGGTAATTGCTAAACCTGGTTCTGTAACTCCTCATAAAAAATTCAAAGCTGAGGTTTATATCCTTAAGAAAGAAGAAGGTGGACGTCATACTCCATTTCATAACAAATACAGACCACAATTTTATTTTAGAACAACTGACGTAACAGGAGAAATGATTCTTCCTGAAGGTGTTGAGATGGTGATGCCTGGTGACAACTTAACTATTGAAACTCATCTTATCTCAGAAATTGCAATGAGCAAAGGCTTAAGATTTGCAATTCGTGAAGGTGGACGTACAGTAGGAGCTGGTCAGGTTACCGAAATTCTTGAATAAGAAATAAATAAATATTGGTGTTTGAATAAGGCTTTCGAAAAAAGAAAGCCTTATTCTGCCATATAAAATGTTCTTTAATATATTTTTTTTTAATACGGGTGTAGCTCAATTGGTAGAGTAGTGGTCTCCAAAACCATTGGTTGTGGGTTCAAATCCTACCACCCGTGCAAGAAATATTAGATAAATGGCAAAATTTAAAATATTTAATTACATAAAGGAGTGCTCGGACGAACTTTTACATAAAGTGTCATGGCCATCCTGGAGTGAATTACAAAATAGTTCGATTGTAGTATCCATTGCTTCCCTGATAATTGCATTAGTAGTTTATTTGATGGATATTTCATTTCAAACAATATTAGAAAATTTTTATAAATTGTTTTAATAGTGTACTATTAACTATTAATATTCTAATATTTATTTTTTTGATAACAATTATAAAAACCCTGTTTTTCAATTGATATGAGTGATCAAGTAAAAAAATGGTATGTAATAAAAGCAATAAGCGGTAAAGAGAAAAAGGTAAAGGAATACCTTGAAAGTGAAATTGACCGTCTTAAGCTGAATGACTATATTACTCAGATACTTATACCAACTGAAAAAGTCTTTCAAGTGCGCAAAGGCAAGAAAATAAGTAAAGAACGGAATTATTTTCCAGGATATATACTTATTGAAGTTGCACTTGTTGGAGAAATACTCCATATTATAAAGAATATCCCAAATGTTTTGGGATTTTTAGGTACAAAAGGTGAACCCGATCCTATTCGTCCTGCAGAAGTCAACAGAATATTAGGAAAAGTTGATGAACTGGCTGAACAAGGAGAAGAAGTAAATATACCGTTTATAGTAGGAGAATCTATCAAAGTTACTGATGGACCATTTAACAGTTTTACGGGAATTATTGAAGAGATCAATGAAGACAAGAAAAAGCTAAAGGTTATGGTAAAGATATTCGGAAGAAAAACCCCATTAGAACTTGGATTTATGCAGGTAGAAAAAGAATAAAGTTATCAAATTACTTTTATTAATTATATAAGTTAAAGATTACAATGGCAAAAGAAGTTAGCGGATTAATCAAATTACAAATCAGAGGAGGCGCTGCAAATCCATCACCACCGGTTGGACCTGCATTAGGAGCAAAAGGTGTAAATATAATGGAATTTTGCAAGCAATTTAATGCGCGTACTCAGGAACAAGCTGGTAAGGTTATTCCGGTTATTATTACTGTTTTCAAGGATAAGTCATTTTCTTTTATTATTAAAACTCCACCGGTTCCGGTGCAAATATTAGAAGCTGCACAGATCAAAAAAGGTTCGGAAGAACCTAACAGAATTAAAGTAGCTTCCATTTCGTGGGATCAGGTGAAAACCATTGCCGAAGGAAAAATGGTTGACATGAATGCTTTTTCAGTTGATTCAGCTATGAAAATGGTTGCAGGAACTGCAAGAAGTATGGGAATTAAAATAAAAGGTAAATCGCCTTTTGCTGACAAGTAATTACAATTCAAATTAAGTTATTACATAAAAGTTATTCAGACAATTTAAACTTTTTTGTATTAATTTTCTTAATAACCGAATAATAACTGTAACAGGAGTTGAAATGACTAAATTAACAAAAAAAAGGAAAGAAGCTCTAACAAAATTTGACAGGAGTAAAAAATATTCTTTGACAGAAGCTGTTGATATTGTAAAAGAACTGATAAACACAAAATTTGATTCATCTGTTGATCTAAACGTACGATTAGGTGTAGATCCCAGAAAAGCAAATCAAATGGTTCGTGGTTCAGTTACTTTACCTCACGGCTCTGGAAAAACAGTTAAAGTACTTGTATTATGTACTCCCGACAAGGAAGCCGAAGCAAAAGAAGCTGGTGCTGACTATTACGGATTAGACGAGTATATTAAAAAGATCAAAGGCGGATGGACTGATATTGACGTAGTAATTACTATGCCAAGTGTTATGCCAAAAGTCGGTGCTTTAGGCAGAATATTAGGCCCAAGAGGTTTAATGCCTAATCCAAAAACAGGTACGGTAACTATGGATATAGCTAAAGCTGTTGGAGAAGTTAAAGCAGGGAAAATTGATTTCAAAGTAGATAAATTTGGAATAATTCATGCCGGAATAGGCAAAGGTTCATTCGACAAACAAAAATTAGTTGAAAACTCAAGAGAATTATTACAAACGATTATCAAACTCAAACCTTCATCATCAAAAGGTGTTTATATAAAAAGTATTTTTATTTCAGGTACAATGAGTCATGGTGTTCAAATCGAACAGAAATCAATAACCGCATAATTCATATTGAATAAATAGAATTTTATGAGAAAAGAGGAAAAAAATCAACTTATTGATTCTTTAGCGGAACAATTATCTGATATTAATTATTTTTATCTTATTGATATTTTCGGTCTTAATGCTAAAGACACAACTCTTTTAAGGGGTATGTGTTTTAAAAAAGACATCAAATTACAAGTAGTTAAAAATACATTTTTAAAAAAGGCATTTGACAGATGTGAAAAAGACTTTGATTCACTTGTTGATTCATGTAATGGTCCAACATCTATCATGTTTGCACAAACAGGTAATGCTCCGGCAAAAATTATCAAAGAGTTCAGAAAAACTAAAGATCGACCTATTCTCAAAGCTGCATTTATTGAAGAAGTAACATATATTGGCGACGATCAGCTTGATTTCTTATCAACTATCAAATCAAGAGAAGAAGTTATTGGAGATATTATTGGAATACTTCAATCACCGGCCAAAAATGTTATTTCAGCTTTACAATCAGGTGGACAAAAAATTTCTGGAGTATTAGAAACATTATCTAAAAAATCAGAATAACAATTTTAGTATTAAAATAAACATAATTAAATTTTAAAAACATTATAAAAATTATAATAAAATGGCAGATTTAAAAGATTTTGCAGAAAAGTTAGTAAACTTAACAGTTAAAGAAGTAAACGAATTAGCTAAAATTCTTAAAGAAGAATACGGTATTGAACCTGCTGCAGCAGCAGTTGTTGCAGGTCCTGCTGGCGGAGAAGGTGCCGAGGAAGCTAAAGAACAAACTGAATTTGATGTTATTCTTAAAGCTCATGGTCAATCTAAACTTGCAGTTGTTAAATTAGTAAAAGAACTGACAAGCCTTGGACTTAAAGAATCAAAAGAATTAGTTGATTCAGCTCCTGCAGCTATCAAAGAAGGTATTTCTAAAGACGAAGCAGAAGCATTACAAAAACAATTAGAAGAAGCTGGAGCAGAAGTAGAAGTTAAGTAGAGTGGTGATTTGTTTGGTATCAAAAGAACATATACTTTTAAAGTATTGACTACATAATTGATCGTCTAATTATGACTTTGATAATAAAAATTTTTACTACAAACTTACTTGCCGAAAGGCAAGTTTAAAACTTAAAAAACCTTGGCTTCACAAACATTTGATAGAATAAATTTTGCATCTACAAAAAATCGACTTGAATACCCTGATTTTTTGGATGTTCAATTAAAATCTTTTCAGGATTTTTTCCAATTGGAAACAAATCCTGAGAATCGTATTAATGAGGGCTTATATAAAGTTTTTAGTGATAACTTTCCGATTACGGATGCACGAAACAACTTCGTTCTTGAATTCCTTGAGTATTTTATCGATCCTCCAAGGTATTCAATCAATGAATGTATCGAAAGAGGTTTAACATATAGTGTACCACTTAAAGCTAAACTAAAACTCTATTGTACAGATCCTGATCACGAGGATTTTGAAACAATCATTCAGGATGTATATCTTGGAATGATCCCGTACATGAGCCCAAAAGGCACTTTTATTGTTAATGGTGCTGAAAGAGTTATTGTTTCTCAATTACATCGTTCACCCGGAGTGTTTTTTGGTACAAGTTTCCATGCTAACGGCACACAGTTGTATTCTGCAAGGATTATCCCTTTCAGGGGTTCATGGATGGAATTTACAACCGACATTAATAATGTGATGTATGCTTACATCGACAGAAAGAAAAAATTACCTGTTACAACATTATTAAGAGCTATTGGTTATGAGAGTGATCAGGAAATACTGGAAATTTTCGACCTTGCCGAAGACATTAAAGTCAGTAAAGCAGGTCTAAAAAGAGTTATTGGACGAAAACTTGCAGCAAGAGTTGTTAAATCATGGATCGAAGATTTTGTTGATGAAGATACCGGTGAAGTTGTTTCAATTGAACGAACTGAAGTTATCATCGACCGTGAAACAATCCTCGAAAATCAGCACATTGATCAGATTATTGATGCTGAAATTAAAAACATTCTTCTTCATAAAGAAAAGGATGAAGAACATAAAATTGATTATTCCATCATTTTTAACACTCTTCAAAAAGATACAGCAAACTCTGAAAAAGAAGCTGTTGAATTTATCTACCGTCAGCTTAGAAATGCTGAACCACCTGATGAAGAAACAGCAAGGGGAATTATAGATAAATTATTTTTCTCCGACAGACGTTATGACCTTGGTGAAGTTGGAAGATACAAGATCAATAAAAAACTGAAATTAAATATTCCTAACGAAACAAAGGTTCTTACAAAAGAAGATATTATTTCGATAATCAAATATCTCGTCAAACTTGCAAATGCAAAAACTGATGTTGATGATATTGATCACTTGAGTAATCGTAGAGTAAGAACAGTTGGAGAACAACTTTCATCTCAATTTGGTGTTGGACTTACACGAATGGCTCGTACTATTCGCGAAAGAATGAATGTTAGAGACAATGAAGTATTTACACCAACTGATTTAATTAATGCAAAAACCCTTTCATCAGTTATCAATTCATTTTTTGGCACCAATGCGCTATCTCAATTTATGGATCAAACAAATCCATTATCAGAGGTAACTCACAAAAGAAGAATTTCTGCATTAGGACCAGGTGGTCTCTCTCGTGAAAGAGCAGGTTTCGAAGTTCGTGACGTTCACTTTACTCACTATGGACGTTTATGTACCATAGAAACCCCTGAAGGTCCAAATATTGGTTTGATATCTTCACTTTGTGTTTATGCTAAAATCAATAAACTTGGTTTTATCGAAACACCATATAGAAAAGTTGAAAACGGAAAGATAAAATCATTCAAAGAACCAATTTATCTTACAGCCGAAGAAGAAGAAAATAAAATAATAGCTCAGGCAAGCACTATCTTAAATGAAGATGGAAGTTTTAAAAATAAAAAAGTAAAAGGACGTTACCTTGCTGATTATCCTATTATTGAAAAAGAAAAAGTTGATCTTATTGATATTGCACCTAATCAAATAGCATCTATTGCTGCATCATTAATACCGTTTCTTGAACACGATGATGCAAACAGAGCATTGATGGGTTCAAATATGATGCGTCAGGCAGTTCCATTACTTAATGCCGAATCACCAATAGTTGGAACAGGTATTGAAGGTTATGTTGCAAGAGACTCAAGAGTTCTTATTAACGCCGAAGGTAATGGAATAGTTGAATATATTGATGCTAACAAGATTACTATCAAATATTCAAGAGATGAAGACGAAAAGCTCATAAGTTTTGAAGACGACATCAAAACCTATAATCTTATCAAATTTAAAAGGACTAATCAAAATACAAGCATTAACCTCCGTCCAATTGTAGTAAAAGGTGATAAAGTTAAAAAAGGACAAGTGCTTTGTGAAGGATATGCTACACAAAACGGTGAACTTGCTTTAGGAAGAAACCTCAAGGTTGCTTTTATGCCATGGAAAGGATATAATTTTGAAGATGCTATCGTAATCTCTGAAAAAGTTGTAAAAGAAGACATCTTTACATCTGTTCATATTGAAGAGTTTTCGCTTGAAGTTAGAGATACAAAACGTGGAATTGAAGAATTAACAAATGATATTCCAAACGTTAGTTCCGAAGCTACTAAAGATCTTGACGAAAAAGGAATGATTCGAATAGGTGCTGAAGTTAACGAAGGTGACATTCTCATTGGAAAAATTACACCTAAAGGTGAAAGTGATCCTACACCGGAAGAAAAATTGCTAAGAGCTATCTTTGGTGATAAAGCCGGAGATGTTAAAAATGCATCATTAAAAGCCCCTCCTTCAATGAAAGGAGTTGTGGTTGATAAAAAGCTTTTTTCAAGAATTATCAGAGATAAAAAAACAAAAATTTCTGAAAAAGAAATTATTGCTAATCTTGAAAAAGAATTCAGTAAAAATATTACTGACCTCAAACTTAAACTTGTTGATAAATTAACAATTTTAGTTAGTGGAAGATCATCACAAGGAGTATATAATAGTTATAAAGAAATAATAGTTCCTAAAAAAACCAAGTTCTCACAAAAACTTTTATTGAGTCTTGATTATTCAAATATCAACCCAAATAAATGGACTACTGATAAAAAGAAAAACCAACTTATCAATACTCTAATTAATAATTACAGTATTAAATATAAAGAGTATCTTGGAATATTTAATCGTAAGAAATTTATTACAATTGTAGGAGATGATCTTCCTACCGGAATTATTAAGATGGCTAAAGTTTATGTTGCAAAAAAACGTAAACTTAAAGTTGGGGATAAAATGGCAGGACGCCATGGCAACAAAGGTATTGTAGCAAGAATAGTGAGAGAAGAAGACATGCCATTCCTCGAAGACGGAAGTCCGGTTGATATTGTTCTTAATCCTCTTGGTGTACCATCGCGAATGAACCTTGGTCAGATTTATGAAACTGTTCTTGGATGGGCAGGTAAGAATCTTGGAATAAAATTCTCAACACCAATTTTTGATGGAGCAAACATTGATCAAATTAATGATTACATGAAACAAGCCGGTCTGCCTGAAAACGGAAAAGTTTTCCTTTATGACGGTGGTACAGGTAAACGTTTTGATCAACCTGCTACAGTTGGATACATTTATATGATGAAACTACATCACATGGTTGATGATAAAATGCACGCAAGATCAATCGGACCTTACTCACTAATCACTCAACAACCTCTCGGTGGTAAAGCACAGTTTGGTGGACAGAGATTTGGAGAGATGGAAGTTTGGGCACTTGAAGCATTCGGTGCAGCCAATGTTCTTCAG
>DAOVNY010000160.1 GCA_030630005.1 Bacteroidales bacterium
CCCTTATCAAAACCAGTTAAAAGAAAAGGTTTCTGAGCTTAAAAATATTGCTAAAGAGAAAATATTCTTTGGAAATGGAAGCGATGAAGTTATTGATTTAACTTTTAGAACTTTTTGCGAACCGGTAAAGGATAATGTAATCATCTGCCCTCCAACTTATGGAATGTATAAAGTACTTGCCGATATAAATAATGTGGAAGTTAAGGAAGCCATACTAAACAACGATTTTAGCCTGAATACAGATAAAATTATTTCTGTTGCCGATGAAAACACAAAGCTTTTAATATTGTGTTCACCAAATAATCCTACAGGAAACTCAATTGATAAATCAAATTTGGAATTGTTACTTTCTAAATTGAATTGCATCGTTTTAGTCGATGAAGCTTATATTGATTTTAGCGACAAAGAAAGTGCATTGGATTTAATTGACATCTATCCTAATCTTATTATTAGTCAAACTTTATCCAAAGCTTGGGGAATAGCAGGAATTAGGGTTGGGATTGCTTTTGCATCCAAAGAAATTATTAAAATCCTAAACAAGGTAAAACCACCATATAATATCAATACACTTTCGCAACAAAAAGCAATTGAGGAATTAGAAAACATTAATTTGTATCACGATAAACTGAATACTATTTTAACTCAAAAAAAACATCTGATTCAAGAAATAAAAAAACTGGGTAATGTTGAAAAAGTATATCCTTCCGATGCAAATTTCTTGCTTGTGAAATTTACTAATTCAGAATTTGTTTTTGATGAATTGCAGAAAAAAGGAATAATAGTAAGAGATAGGTCTAAACAAGTTTTATGTGAAAATTGTTTGCGGATTACTGTTGGAACCGAAAAAGAAAACAACAAATTGATTACGAAACTTATAGAAATTGAAAAATGAAAAAAATACTTTTTATAGATAGAGACGGAACAATTGTAATTGAATCTCCAGTTGATTATCAACTTGATAGTTTAGAAAAACTTGAATTCTACCCGAGTGTTTTTAGTTATTTATCAAAAATAGCTAATGAACTTGACTATGAATTAATAATGGTCACAAATCAGGATGGATTAGGGACAAAGTCTTTTCCTAAAGAAACCTTTTGGCCGATACAAAATAAAATAATTAAAGCTTTTGAAAACGAAGGTGTTAAGTTTTCGGAGATTTTAATTGACAAATCTTTTCCCGAAGACAATGCACCGACAAGAAAACCGGGAACAGATTTGCTTACAAAATATCTTGATGGTAATTACGATTTGGAAAATTCATTTGTAATAGGCGACCGGCTTACCGATGTTGAACTCGCGATTAATTCAGGCTCGAAAGCAATATATCTTTCCGATAATGAAAAAGAAAAGAACCCAACAATTGCATTACAAACAACTTCATGGAAAGAAATATACGAGTTTTTAAAATTTGGACAACGAAAAGCTGAAATTGCAAGAAAAACAAAAGAGACAGATATAATTATTAAAGTAAATCTGGATGGAACCGGAAAAGCTGAAATAAATACAGGAATTAAATTCTTCGACCACATGCTTGAGCAAATCAGCAAACACGGATTAATCGATTTACAAATAGAAGTAAAAGGCGATTTGGAAGTTGACGAACACCATACTATTGAAGACACTGCTATTGTTTTGGGAGAGGCTATAAATAAAGCACTGAAGAATAAATTAGGAATAGAACGTTTCGGTTTTCTTTTACCAATGGACGATAGCTTAGCACAAGTTGCAATAGACCTAGGTGGAAGAAGTTGGATAGAATGGAGCGCGGAATTCAAGCGAGAGAAAATTGGTGAAATGCCTACTGAAATGTTTTCACACTTTTTTAAATCGTTTAGCGATTCGGCAAAATGTAATCTGAATATCAAAGCCGAAGGAACTAACGAACATCACAAAATTGAAGGAATTTTTAAAGCATTTGCAAAAGCAATAAAAATGGCTGTGAAAAGAGACATCAATAGCAATGTCCTTCCTTCAACTAAAGGAATATTATAAACTTTAAAATTTATTTAATTATGAAGTTAGTAATTATTGACTACGGATCTGGAAATATTAAATCGGTGAAATTCGCACTTGAACGCATTGGAGTGAATGCAGTATTAACAAACGATTTAGTAACAATAGAAAATGCCGACAAGGTTGTTTTTCCCGGGGTTGGCGAAGCAAGTTCTGCTATGGTTGAGCTTAAAAAAAATGGATTAGACAAACTGATTTCCACATTAAAACAACCGGTTTTGGGCATCTGTTTAGGAATGCAATTAATGTGCGAGTATACAGAAGAAGGAGATACCTGTTGTATGGGTATTTTCCCAATTAAGGTAAAGAAGTTTAATACAGAGCTTAAAGTTCCACAAGTTGGATGGAATAATATTTCAAAATTAAAAACCGACTTGTTTAATCAAGTGAACGAAAATGAATATGCATATTTTGTGCATTCGTTCTATGCACCTTGGTCGGAATATTCCATAGCACAAACTACTTACGATAAAGAATTTTCAGCAGCATTACATAAAGCTAATTTTTACGCATGTCAGTTTCATCCGGAAAAAAGCAGCCATGCAGGGCAGCAGATATTGAAAAACTTTGTGAATTTGTAAAAAAACTAAAAAAATGAAAATAATACCCGCAATAGATATTATAGAAGGCAAATGTGTTAGGTTAGAACAAGGTGATTATTCAATAAAAAAGATTTATAGCGAAAACCCGCTTGAGCTTGCAAAACAATTTGAAGATAATGGCATCAGAAATTTACACCTTGTAGATTTAGACGGAGCCAAATCGAGTAAAATTGTAAATTGGAAAGTGTTAAACCAAATTGCATTAAAAACTAACCTGAAAATTGATTTTGGCGGAGGTATAAAATCAGACAATGATTTAAAAATTGCCTTTGAAAACGGAGCAAACAAGATAACTGCCGGAAGTATTGCCGTGAAAAACAAGCAACAGGTTTTATCATGGATAAATAAATACGGCAATGAAAAAATAATTTTAGGTGCAGATGTGAAATCTGAAAATATTGCAATTAACGGATGGAAAGTAAATACAAATCTTAACGTTTTCAATTTTATATCTGATTATCATAAAAATGGAATTAAGAACGTAATCTGCACAGATATAAGTAAAGACGGAATGCTTGAAGGCACTTCAGTTGATTTGTATAAAAAGATATTAGAAAAATTTCCTGATATTAAGCTAATTGCCAGTGGTGGAGTAATCAATATTAGTGAGTTGGATTTACTTATTGACATTAATGTTAATGGTGTAATTATTGGCAAAGCCATTTATGAGAATAGAATAACACTTAAAGAATTACAAAAGTATGTTGACTAAAAGAATAATACCTTGTTTAGATATTAAAAACGCTAGAACAGTTAAAGGTATTAATTTCAAAAACCTTATTGATGCCGGCGACCCTGTTGAATTAGCAAAATACTACTCGAAAAATGGAGCTGACGAACTTGTTTTTCTTGATATTACAGCTACAAAGGAAAACCGTAAAGCCCTTGCCGGTTTAGTTGAAAAAATTGCAAAAAACGTAAACATTCCTTTCACTGTTGGCGGAGGTATTTCTTCTGCCGGGGATGTGAGTATTTTGTTACAATCCGGAGCTGATAAGGTATCAGTGAATTCATCCGCTGTAAAAAATCCGGAATTAATAAACCGGTTAGCAAACAAGTTTGGAAGCCAATGTATTGTTGTGGCTATAGATGCGAGACAAATCAATGATAATTGGAAAGTTCATCTTGTAGGAGGAAAAGTCCCTACTGAAATCGACCTTTTTGAATGGGCAGCAGAAGTTGAAAAAAGAGGTGCAGGTGAAATTCTGTTCACATCAATGAACCATGATGGAACAAAAAATGGATTTGCAAACGAAGCTCTTGCGAGAATTTCAAAGCTGGTTAATATTCCTGTAATAGCATCGGGAGGGGCTGGCAATATGCAACATTTCGCTGATGTTTTTAAAATTGGGAAATCGGATGCAGCTTTGGCGGCAAGTGTTTTTCACTTCAACGAAATTTCCATCGCAGAATTAAAGCAGTTTTTAAACAATCAAGATATTAATATGAGGGTTTAGCTATTGCTTATCAAACAATTTAATAATTTAATAATAATAAAAGATGAATATAGATTTCAATAAAAATAACGGATTGGTTCCTGCAATAATTCAGGATGCAGAAACAAAAACAGTTTTAATGCTTGGGTATATGAACCACGATGCATATAACAAAACTATAGAAACAAATAGAGTTACTTTTTTTAGTCGCAGCAAACATCGGCTATGGACAAAAGGCGAAATAAGTAATAACTATTTAAACTTAGTAAGTATTGATATCGACTGCGATAACGATACATTATTGGTAATGGTAAAACCTGAAGGTCCAACATGCCACACCGGGACCGATACTTGTTGGAATAAAGAAAATATCGCCAACTATGGCTTCTTATCAAAACTGGAAGATGTTATTGCTGAACGACGTGAGAATATGAGTAATGAATCATATACAGCATCTTTATTCAAAAAAGGAATAAATAAAATTGCTCAAAAAGTTGGTGAAGAAGCAATTGAAGTCGTAATTGAAGCTAAGGATAACAATGATAATTTATTCCTAAATGAAAGTGCTGATTTATTGTTTCACTATTTAATTCTTTTACAAGCAAAAGGCTTTAAACTAAACGATGTTGTTGAGGTATTAGAAAAAAGACATAATAAAATTCATAGTAGCTATAATTTAGTTCAATAATAAAGCTGCCCGATTTCTTGAACAGCCTTATTGATTTTGTTTTTCAATCAATACTTCTAAAAATATAACCGTTTGCAGATATTTTAAAGGATAGTTATTGTTTATCTTTATGCTTTTATTTATTTCTGATATTATGAATTATTCACAAAAAATAATATTGATCGTTATTAACTGCTTGTTTCTTCAGTTGTTGAATGCCCAGGATTTCCAAAAAGTCGACAGCTTAAAAACACTTCTTGAAAAAGCATCAGGCATTGAAAAAGCAAACCTATTAACACAAATAGGTGATGATTATCAAAAAGACGAACATTATCAAAAAGCTATTATATATTACCAAAAAGCTTTGAAAATATATAGTGAATCAAAAGACACTTTGCTTCAGGCCTCAGTTTTGGAAAATATTGGTAATGCTTATTACTATTTGTTTGATTTTGATAAAGCCATAAATTATTTTATAAAAGCATTGAAGCGATATGAACAAAATAATAATCCCTATGGCGTTTTATCAACATTGAATTGCATAGCCAATACATATTCAAGATGCTTTAATAAAGAGAAAGCTCTTGAATATTATTTAAGGTCATACGAAATGAGCAAAAAATACGGAGATGATGAAGGCTTATCCAATGTTTTAAATAATATTGGACTTGTTTATTTAAATGATTATAAAGATTATGAAAAAGCATTAGCATACCTGAATGAGTCATTATTATTTGCTGAAAAAAGCAACGACTCAATTGACATGTCA
>DAOVNY010000063.1 GCA_030630005.1 Bacteroidales bacterium
CGCATTTCATAAATTCCAAGTTCCGAAGTTGAGCCAAACCGGTTTTTTGTAGTACGAAGAATCCGGTAACCGTGGTTTCTATCGCCTTCAAACTGAAGAACTGTATCAACCATGTGCTCAAGAATTTTTGGTCCGGCAAGTCCGCCGTCTTTAGTAATATGACCGATCAAAAAAACAGGAACATCAGTCATTTTTGAAAACCTCTGCATTTCCGAGGCACATTCTCTTATTTGAGAAATACTTCCCGCCGAAGAATCAATAATATCGGTATGTAATGTTTGTATAGAATCAATTACAAGTATTTGAGGTTGGATTTTTTCTATCTGTAAAAAAATATTTCTTGTAGAAGTTTCATTTAAAATAAAACAATCCTCATTTGTAGAACCAACACGCTCGGCACGCATTTTAATTTGCTGATTGCTTTCCTCACCGGTAACATATAAAACCCTTAATCCTTTTAGCTTTAGGGCAATCTGTAGCATCAAAGTGGATTTCCCGATACCCGGCTCTCCTCCTATCAGAACTAATGAACCGGGGACTATTCCTCCACCGAGGACCCTGTTCAATTCATTATTTTGTGAATTTATTCTCTTTTCGCTTCCGGCTTTAATCTCAGAAATTAACTGTGGTTTGTTTTTGTTTTTAGCTGAAGATAATTTGGCAACAACATCTTCCTTATTTTCTTTATGAATAACCTCTTCAACATAAGTGTTCCACTCTCCGCACGAAGGACATTTGCCAATCCATTTTGGAGATTGTGCCCCGCAATTCCGACAAAAAAATACTGTTTTTGATTTAGCCATTTTTTGAGATATTATTCTTAATGTGTTTTAAATAACTTTAGTCACTCTAAACTTTAGTCACTCCAAACTCTATTATTGTTTCTTAATCTTTTCTTCAATCAAAGAAGTTGAATATCCTTCAAGTAAATCCAGCGTTTCAATTTTCCCGCCACTATCTTTAACAATATCATAGCCAACAATATCTTCAACTTTGTAATCGCCACCTTTAATTAAAACATCCGGCTGAACAAATTTAATCAGTTCAAAGGGTGTTTCTTCATCAAACAAAATTACGGCATCAACAAATAATAGAGAAGCAAGTATTGTTGCTCGGGAATTTTCATCGGTAAAAGGTCTGTTTTTACCTTTTATTTTCCTTACGGAGATGTCTGTATTTAATCCTATTATCAGTTTATCGCCAAAGGATTTTGCTTTTGAAAGATAATCAATATGTCCGAGGTGAAGAATATCAAAACAACCATTTGTAAAAACAAGTTTTTTATTTTGAAATTTCCAAACGGATAACTGATATTTCAGAGATTCTTTTGAAAATATTTTTGATTTTATAATGTCAGGATAGTTCATTGTTATTTTTCTTTTTCTGTAAAAATATCAAAAAATAAGAAAGAGCTCCAACAGCAATGACCAAAACGCCCTGTGATGTATGTATCAGAGTTGCCCAGGACGCAGCAATAGCCGAAGGAATAAGATATAACTCAACTAATACGGCTTTTACAATAAAATGATATGCTCCTAATCCACCCGGAACTGGTGCAACCATGCCGAGGCTTCCAATTGCAAGTATTGTTATTCCATCAATTATTGTAAGATGTGAGGTTGCTTCCATAGAAAAGAAAACAAGATAGGTCATCATAAAATACATTAACCAAATCACGAAAGTGTAAAATAGAAACAGCCATTTCTTTTTCAGTTTGTAAATGGTTTTAATTCCTGTAAAAAATCCTGTAAAAAATTCTCTTATTTTTGAGTAAAGTGATAGTTCGGGTGTTTTCGGCAAAAAATGTTTCATGAAAAATATCGTCAGTAAAATTGCCAGAACAAATAATCCACCAATAATTATAATGGGTGTAATATTGGTGGAAAACTCAGAAACAAGAGGAGAAAAAATGTGTTTATCTACAAAACCTCCAACCAGTTTTAATTGAAAAACAATAACAAGAAATATCATCGTAAATAATACTATCATGTCAAAAACTCTTTCGGCAACAACGGTACCGAAAAGAGAATCGAAAGAAATTTTGTCTTTTTTTGCTAAAACCCCGCAACGTGTTATTTCCCCTAATCTTGGCAAAGCCATATTTGCAAAATATCCAATCATTACAGCATAAAATGTTGTACTCAATTTTGTTTTATTCCCGAGATGATTGATAAGAATATTCCATCGGGCAGCTCGAGCAAGATGACTGAGTATGGCACAACAAAATGATAAAAGTATCCAATAATAATTGGCACCTAATATTTGGTCAACTACCAGATGAATATCCAGTTTTCTGAATACGAGCCATAACAAAAAAAGCCCTATAAACAGAAAAGCCACATACTTAACTATGGAAATAATACTTTTTTTCAAATATCAGATTTTATTGTTTTTATCAGGAAAAATAATTGCCGGAACATGATTTTTTGCTTCCTCAAAATCAATAGAAGCATACGAAACAATTATCACCAAATCATCAGGTTCAACTTTTCTTGCAGCCGCACCATTAAGAGAAATTTCTCCGGAACCTCTCTTTTTTTTAATAATGTATGTTTCAAATCTTTCACCATTATTAATATTGTAAATGTGTACTTTCTCGCTTTCTATTAAATTAGCGGCATCCATCAAATCTTCATCAATACCGATACTGCCAATATAATTCAGGTTTGCACCAGTAACTGTAGCTCTGTGGATTTTCGATTTTAATACTTCTATTTGCATAATGCGGCAAAATTACAAATTAATACTGACATTATCAATTAAACGAACTTTTCCTAAAAAAACTGCGGTACAGGCAACATATTTTTTACCTTTTTCAAATTCCTCAACGGGAGAAAGGTCTTCAATATTGGAAATCTCAAAATATTCAATTTCCATTTGTGGATATTTTCTTAGTTGTTGAATAAAAAAGCCCTTTAATTCTTTTACACTTTTATTTGATGCTATTTCGCTAATGGTTTTCAAAGCTCTGTATATTGCAGGAGCAATTTTTCTTTCATCATCGGTTAATCGTCTGTTTCTTGAGCTCATCGCCAAGCCATCCGGTTCTCTGACAGTATGACAAGGAACAATTTTAACAGGCATTTTCAACTTTTTTACCAATGCCTTGATAATTGTTAATTGCTGAAAATCTTTTTCACCGAAATATGATCTATCAGGTTCAATAATATCAAAAAGTTTTTTTACCACAACTGCAACACCATTAAAATGTCCGGGACGAAACTTGCCTTCCATAACTTTTTCAAGACCACCAAAATCATAAATTGTATTATCAGGTTTAGGATACATTTCTTCAACCGAAGGATTAAAAACCAAATCACAATCTAATTCATTTAATTTTTTAATATCATCTTCGATAGTTCGGGGGTATTTTTTCAAGTCTTCAGTTTTATTAAACTGAATGGGATTAACGAAAATACTGCACGAAACAAAATCATTTTCGTTTTTTGCTTTTCTGATCAATTCAAAATGTCCCTCGTGTAAAGCACCCATAGTAGGCACAAAACCAGTTGAAAATCCTTTTGACTTGACCTCTTTTATGATTTCTTTTGTTTCTTCTATGGTTTTTGCAATTAACATTTTACATTTATTTAAACAATATTAATATTCTACAAATATAAAAATATAAATAGTGAAAACGGTCAATGTTATTTTGGCATTGATATACAACTTTTGTCCTCTAACTTTTTAAAACATCGCCACAAGCTTAATATTAATCTGTCGCGGAGTAAGATAATTTGGAACAGCATATTGCCGGTTTCTCACATCTTTTATCCAAATATAAGAAACTGTATTATTGATTTGTAAAAGGTTAAAAACTTCAGCACTTATCCATAAAGAGTGGAAATATTTTAATGGATTTTTGGGAGAAAAAACTGAGTTCTCTCCAATAAGTTGTTTCGAAAAACCAATATCCACACGTCTATATGGAGGAATTCGGAGAGTGTGTTTATATTTTTCTGTTTTAGGAGGTCCAAAAGGCAGACTGCTGCCGAAAACCAGTTTCAGGTGCATTTTGTAAGTTGGATTTTTGGGAAGATAATCCTGAAAGAAAAGACTGAAATTTACTCTTTGATCGGTGGGACGTGGAATATATCCCGGCTCATGTCTTGTGCTGTCAACAACTACATTGTTAAAAGTAAAACCCGGTATTATTTTTTCACCATCCGAATTAAAATATTCATAAAAAAAATCGTTTTCGATATCCTCCTGTGTTTTCATTATTGATAAACTTGCCCAGGATTCAATTCCTTTTACAAATTCCCCATTTACGTTCATGTCAATACCTGTAGCATATCCATGAGCATTATTTTCGGCATAATATCTTATGCGTACATTGTCGATTTCATAAGGAATGATATCATCAAGATATTTATAATAAATTTCGGTGGTAAACTTAAAAGGTCTTGACCATGCCATAAAATTCCAATCACTACTTAGAACAAAATGAATGGATTTCTGTGCTTTAATATCATGATTAATATTGCCTTCAAAATCCCGTAGTTCTCGATAAAATGGCGGTTGACAATAATATCCTGATGAAAACCTGAAAAGAATATCATTATCCCATTTAGGTTTTAATGAAATAGAAGCTCTGGGGCTAAGCAAAAACTGATTATTGAAATCCCAGTAACTTGCTCTTAATCCTCCGGTAATTGTTATGTCGGATTTATATCCTTTATAATCCCATGTATTTTGAACAAATCCTGAAAACCTGTTTGAGGTAATATCTATATCCGTTTTAATTAGATTATACATTTCCAAATCGGGATGTGGAGGAAATGGGTTGCCAACCGAACCAGCCGGATTTGGAATAGAAAAACCTGCCGAATCAACCATCTCCCACTCATTTAACCGGTCATTTATTATTTCGTGTTTGTATTTCACTCCCCACTGAAGAAGATTTATAACATCACTAAAATTTCCTTTGTGCTCGAAACTGAAAACTTTTGCATTTAGATTGTTTCGTGCATGGTCAATAAATGTTCCTATTCCCTGTGCTTCGATAACATCTCCAAACTCTTCGCTTCCAAAATCAGTTTCAAGTCTGCCAATCCAGTATTGACTTTGGATGTCGTAAGTTTCACTTTCGATAGTGTTAAAAGCCGATGTTATGAATTTTAGATTTAAATTCTTTTGTGGTTGATAAGATGCCGAAAGTGCACCAAAATAAGTTTCAAATTTATCAACTTCTTGTCCGTCGAAATAAATTTTCAATCTGTATGCTTCTTGTACTGTACCAAAATTTGTTTCCCTGTTTTCAGGAATAAAAAAATATGAATTACGAGCATAATTACCAAGAAATGAAATTTCCCAATCGTTGTCTGTGTAAAAATTTATCATTGTCTGGATGTCGGAAAATGAAGGTTTGTAATTTCCTTTTGTTTCCATGCTGCTTAATATATACTGATTGGATTTCTGCCTTACTCCCAGCAAATAAGAAATTTTTTTGTTTTTTGTGCATCCTTCGATATGAGCTTGTGCACCGAGAAGACTAGCAATTGCTGATCCGGCAAATTCTGTTGGTTTTTTATATTGAATATCAAGAACCGAAGACATTTTGTCGCCGTATTTTGCATCAAATCCTCCGGCTGAAAACAATATTGATGATACGAGAGATGAATTAAGAAAACTTAAACCTTCCTGTTGTCCTGAGCGTATCAAAAAGGGACGGTATATTTCGATGCCGTTAACATATACTAAGTTCTCATCAAAATTCCCTCCTCTTACCGAATATTGTGAGCTTAATTCGTTACTTGATGATACTCCAGGTAATGTTTTAATAAGGTCTTCAATACCTCCTGAAATTGTTGGGATAAAAGTTGCTTCTTTTGGGTCAATGCGGGTCAGATTGGTTTTTCTTATTCTATTATCTTTGATTTCAAAATCGGGTAATTCAGTTGTTGATATCAAAAGGATTTTATTTATTTCTTTTTTTGTTCCGTGATGCAACAGAATATTTAAGCGTTCGGTTTTATATCCAACACATGAAATTATTAATGAGATTTCTTTATCAGCCGGAATAGTGAGTTCGTAATATCCGTTTTTATCTGTTGTTGTACCACCCGAATAGCCAAAAGCTGAAACATTGACCAACTCAACAGCTTTATGGTTTTTATCTGTGATATTACCAAAGATAAAAGCTGTTTTTTGCCCCAATGTATTTATGCTGATAAATAATAATAGTGTTATGAGTGCTTTGTTCAATAAACCCATCTGTCTCTTTTCTCAATTCAAAAACTAATCCTTATCTTTTTTCTTAAATTTTCCATCGCGCCAAGCCTTAATAAATTTAGCCCATGCAAAAGGGTTTAGGATGGTAATCGGCTGTGTTTGACCGGCATAATACAGTTTGCTATGATGCTTGTCCATAAAATGTCTGTAATTCATGCTGGCACTCATCCTCATATTTTCGCCTTTTTGCCTGAGTTTATCTTTATCAAGATTTTTTTGAGCTATTGCAAGGTCATCATCAGGAATATCAAGTTCCAGAAATGCTTCCTTAAATTGCTCTTTTGTAGGCCAGGGATAAATAACGGTTTCGGTTAGCATTATAGTATCTGATGACATAACTTGTATTAAAGAATATCTGTTTGAAGTGATGGTATCGGGAATAATAAATGTATCTTTCTTATACCCTATTGATGAAAAGACAACAGTATCTTGCTTTTTAGCAACAAAAGAAAAATACCCGTAATAATCGCATATTGTACCTCGACCCATGTTCAAAATAATAATACTTGTATAAGGAATAGCTCGAATACTATCGGCAGAGACCACAACACCCGAAAATTGAATCAGATTTTCTTTTGACTCCTGTGCGAATATATTTCCACAAATTAAAAAGATTAATATACTCGTAATTATCTTTTTATAATATTTCATTCAGTTAAACTGATGTTTGATTTAAAGCAAAAATATATTTCTTTTTACTATGATTAAAATATTTAACTATTGTTAACAATAAAAAATGCCGCTAACGAAAATGATAGCAGCATTATGAAATATTTGGTATTGTTAATTATTATAGATATCCATTTTCTTTAGCTTCTTTCAGACAAACATCAATACCTTTTTTATTGATCCTGCGTAAGCCATCAGTTGATACTTTTAATGTTATCCATTTGTCTTCATTAGGAATATAAAATTTCTTTGTTTGAAGATTAGGATAAAATTTCCTTCTTGTTTTTGCATGTGATTTAGAAACATTGTTTCCTGATATCACTTTCTTTCCTGTAATTTGACACACTCTTGACATCTCAGTAATCTTTATATAATTGCTTTTTTAAAACGGAGTGCAAAGAACGCAATTTTTTTTTAAACAGACAAATGTTAATTGAAATATTTTGCGAATATTTTGTGATTGATTTAATATCTTGTAACTAAATAAGGGAAATAGGGGGAATAGGGGAAATATGGGGAATAAGAAGATACAATTACAATCAATTACAACTAATTACAATCAATTACCATTAATTACAACTAATTACTATTAATTACTATCAATCAACCCTCATCTAACAATATCTCTTTCCGCAACATATCCAAAGCCATAAGAGCGGTTTTTCTAATATTTCTTTCCCTATGTTCACCAAAAAGAAATTTCTTCGCTACTACTTTTTCCGGTGTGGCAATGGCAATCCATGTGGTTCCAACGGGTTTTTCAACTGATCCGCCTGTTGGTCCTGCAATACCGGAAACTGCAATCGAATAATCAGTATTAAGTTTTTCCTGCACTCCTTTTGCCATTTCCGTAACTACTTGCCGGCTTACAACTCCATGTTCAATTATTGATTGCTTTGAAACTCCTAATATATTTTCTTTAATCTCGTTTGCATAAGATATTACAGATCCTAAATAATACTCGGAACTACCGGAAATGCTCGTTATAAGATGTGAAATATATCCACCGGTACAGCTTTCGGCAGTCGAAAGTGTTTTCTTTCTTTCCTTTAACAGTTCTCCGACGATTTTTTCTAATTTATCATCATCATAACCAAAAATATACTCGGGAATAATATTTTTTAACTTATCAATTTCTGTTTCAACTTGTTTGCTTAGTATTTCCCCATCTTCTCCCTTTGCTGATAATCTCAGTCTTACAATTCCGGGTTGAGGAAGATATGCTAATTTTATGTTTTTGGGAAGTTCATTTTCCCAGTCTTTAATAATTTCGGCTAAAAAGGATTCGCCTTTTCCCTGAGTGAGAATAGTTTTATGTAAAATGGCGGGGGTGTCAAAATGCTTTTTGAGTTTTGGAATTACAAAATCGGTCATCATTGGTTTCATCTCAAAAGGTACTCCCGGCATAGAAACAATTATTTTTCCTTTTTTATTGAACCACATTCCACGTGCAGTACCATTGAAATTTGCAATAGAGGTACAACTTTTAGGTAATTCGGCTTGTTTACGGTTTAGTTCTGTAACTTCAAAACCTCTTGCACCAAACAAAGTCTTAATTTGTTGAAATGCACTTTCATTAAAAGCCAATTCCGTATTAAAATATTCGCAAAGCGTTTTTTTTGTAATGTCATCATTTGTAGGACCAAGTCCTCCGGTTAATAAAATAACGTCAGCTTTTTTAGCAGCATTATTTATTGCGAGAATAATATCATCTTTTTTATCCGGAATAGTTGATATTCTTACTACCTCAAAACCTGCATTATTTAATTCCGTTGACATCCATGCAGCATTGGTATTTACAATTTGACCAATCAAAATCTCATCTCCTATCGAAATTATTTCTGCTTTCATTTTGTAGTTTTTTGCAAAAATACTTATAAAATTTGTTGTTATACAACTCATATTTGTACTTTTGCACATTTAATAAATGTGAAGATGAAAAGATTAGAAGAATCTCAACTAATAGTAAATCCTGAAGGTAAAATTTATCATCTGGGTCTGAGACCGGAAAACATTTCAGATACAATTATCTTAGTGGGTGATCCACAGCGTGTTCCAAAAATCTCGAAATATTTTGAAAATATAGAATTTAAAAATCAAAATCGTGAAATAGTTACTCATACAGGATATTTTAATGGAAAGCGATTAAGTGTGATATCAACAGGCATGGGACCTGATAATATTGATATTGTTATAAATGAACTTGATGCTTTGGTAAATATTGATATGAAAAAACGAGAGATCAAGGAGAAACATAAATCACTGAATATTATCAGACTGGGTACTTCCGGAGCAGTACAGAAAGATGTTAAAGTCGATTCTTTTGCGGTTTCAAAATATGGACTTGGACTTGACGGGCTTTTGAGATATTATAAAAACGGAGGTAGTATTTATGAAATAGAGATGCTTGATGAGTTTTTCAGTCAGACCAACTGGCCCGGAGATTTGTCAAAACCCTATATTGTAAAATGTTCTGCCGATCTGTTTCAGAAAATTGGTGATGGAATGATTAGCGGAATTACTGCTACTGCCCCGGGTTTTTACGGACCACAAGGCAGAGTTCTTCGCCTCAACCTTCAATATCCCGATCTTATTGATAAAATAGGAGCTTATAATTTTAAAGGTGAAAAAGTAATTAATTTCGAAATGGAAACTTCTGCTTTATACGGGCTTGGCAAATTACTTGGTCATAATGTATTAACTGTTTGTGCCGTTATTGCAAATCGGGTTAACGAAGAATACAGCAAAGATTCCCAAAAAACTATCAATAGTTTAATTGAAATTGTTTTAGAACGTTTAACAGTCAGTTAATAAATTTTTAATATCTTTTTTTTATCATTGATTTTTGACCTGAAGTAAATTGCAATTTTATATTCTATATGATTGTATGTGGAATTATGTTAACAGATCAACAAAATAAAGAACTTAAAGCTTTGATAGATTTGCTTGATGAGCCTAATGAATCAGTATTTGAGAGTATTAAGAAAAAAATACTTTCATACGGTTCAAATGTTGTTCCTTTTCTTGAAGATGCCTGGCAGAACTCTTTTAATGATCTGATACACGAGCGGATCGAAAATATAATCTATAAAATCAGATTAGAAAAAACGGCAAATGAATTAAGATTATGGTCGGAAAAGGATGAAAATGACCTGCTCGAAGGATTTATTATAGTTTCAAAATATCAATATCCCGATCTTAAAAAAGAAATAATTTTAAAAAAACTCGAACAAATTGTTAAAGACGCATGGCTCGAATTAAATAACGAACTTACTGCTCTCGAAAAAATCAAAGTTATTAATCACATTATTTTTAAAGTACATGGCTTTAAAGGGAATAAAAGTAATTTTTATGCCTTAGAGGATTATTTTGTGAATAATCTATTTGATTCAAAAACCGGCAATCATCTTTCGCTTGGCATTTTGTACATCATTATTGCAAAACGATTAGATATTCCAATATTTGGTGTTGATCTTCCAAAACAATTTATTCTGTCTTATGTTGATAAAGGGGAGTTTTTCTGTTATCTTAACCCTTTTAAGAAGGGAGTGGTTTTTACTAAAAATGAAGTTGAGGTTTATATCAAACATTTAAAGATTGAAGTAAAACCTTCCTATTTTCTTCCGTGTGAAAATAAGAGAATTATTGAACGCTTGCTTGAGGGTCTTTTTACATCCTACAATAATATTGGATATCTTGAAAAAGCCGAAGATATCAGATATTTGCTGGAACAAATTGATTAAATGAACGTTGTTGATAAACAGTTTGTGGATTTATAATTTTTTCTAACAGGCTTTATTCAGTGTCTGTCCATAAATTAAGTGTTTAGTTCAAAATGTTCGAGTTCGAGGCTTGCGAAGTTTTGAAAATCAAGGAGTTTACTTTTGTAAATGACTGTTTTCAAAACAAGCATAACGAAGAAATCGGACATTATGGACAAACACTATTTAGATAAATAAAATTAACTCCTATTTTTTTTCAGAATAATAAGTAATTTTGTACTCTCAAAATAGAATATTAACCTCAAAAAAATAGAATTATGTGTAAAAAAATTATTTCATTATTAACTGTTGTAATATTTTTTCTCGGTATAGCCGGATGTGTTTCCCCGGAAAAAGAAACTAAGGAAAAAACGCCAATGCAAAAAAAACTTGCTACATACGAAAAAGTGAAATTGACAGCAGATATTTCACAATTAAGCGAAAAAGAAAAACAAATGCTTCTATACCTGTTCGAAGCTGCGAAAAGATCTTGATAGAATAAACGAATCAAATATCCCTGTGGATATAATCTATGAACAGGGACTTGAAACTATCGGATTATAGGATTTCACTGAGAAATAAATCAAAAATCGTTAATCGGTGTTCGGTGTTCGAAATTCAAAAAAAGGATAAACTGAATATCGATTATCGATTAACGAATGATGATTTGAGAAGGGAAAAATTAAACAAATTTTATTGAAAATGTAACTACTCATAATCATCAAGCGTCTAAATTATAAATAAAATTTAGGAAAGATAATTATTAACCCGGCCAAATATACAGGTCATAAAACAAATTGAAAATGAAAAAACTTTTATTTGCTTTGGTAGTATTTTTTGCTATTGGAATTAACTCGTATGGTTTTACTCCACCTGATGAGGGGATGTGGTTGCCAATGTTTGTTGAGCGACTGAATTATGCTGATATGGAAGAAATGGGGTTGCAACTTACTGCTGAAGAAATATACAGCAAAATATAAGACAGCCAAAGGAGCGGTAAAACTGCATACATTGCTTGATTATGACGGCAATCTGCCAGCTTATATAAATATTACAAACGGTAAAACGGCAGATAATAAAGGGGCTTATGATATTCCACTGCTTAAAGGAAGTGTGATTGTTGCCGATAGATTTTACAATGATTTTTCATTGCTGAATATTTGGGACAGCAACAAGGTATTTTTTGTTGTCAGACATAAAGAGAATCTGAAATTTACGACGATAAAAGAATTAGATTTGCCGGA
>DAOVNY010000223.1 GCA_030630005.1 Bacteroidales bacterium
AAAAAACAGTGAGGATTTGTGATTTATGATTTACGATGGAAAAAAATCTTAAATCGTTAATCAGTGTTCAATATTCGATATTCTGAAAGAAAGAAAAAATGAATATCGAATATCGATTAACGAATGATGATTAAGATGGAAAAAAAATCCCGAAGGGATTAAACTATGAATAGCCCTGTACGAAGTGCAGGGATAAAAATCAAAAAAACAAACAAATGAAAGTATTACTTTTAGGCTCAGGTGGAAGAGAACATGCGATTGCATGGAAATTAGCTCAAAGTCCAAAACTCGAAAAACTGTTTATCGCACCGGGAAATGCAGGAACTGCTGACAAAGGCACAAATGTTGATCTTAATGTCAGCGATTATAAAGCTGTCAAAGAGTTTGTTTTACAAGAAAATATTGACATGATGATTGTTGGACCCGAAGCTCCTTTGGTGGCGGGTATTCACGATTTCTTTTTAAATGATGAAGACTTAAAAAATGTTGGTGTAATTGGACCTCAAAGCCATGCTGCCATGCTTGAAGGAAGCAAAGATTTTGCTAAAGAATTTATGAAACGTAATAATATTCCTACTGCTTTGTACAAAACTTTTAATGCAGATTCTTTGGCTGATGGATTGAAATATCTCGAAACACTAAGCCCTCCTTATGTATTGAAAGCTGATGGACTAGCAGCCGGAAAAGGTGTTTTAATTTGCCAATCTCTTGCTGAGGCAAAATCTGAACTGAATTCAATGATTGCAGATTCTAAGTTTGGCGAAGCCTCAAGCAAGGTTGTGATTGAGGAATTTCTGAGTGGTGTTGAGCTTTCGGTTTTTGTTTTGACAGATGGAAATTCGTATAAAATTCTTCCCGTAGCAAAAGATTATAAACGAATTGGTGAGGGTGATACAGGCTTAAATACAGGCGGAATGGGTTCTATTTCTCATGTTCCTTTTGCTGATGATGAATTTATGAAAAAAGTAGAAGATCGTATCATCAAACCTACGATTAACGGATTGAAAACCGAAAATATTCCTTATAAAGGTTTCGTTTTCTTTGGTTTAATAAATGTAAATGATAATCCTTTTGTAATTGAATATAATGTTCGTATGGGCGACCCGGAAGCAGAGTCGGTTATTCCGAGAATAAAATCTGATTTGTTGGAACTATTTTCCGGTGTGGCAAATAACAACCTTCATCAAAAAGAAATTGAAACCGATGAAAGATATACAGCTGCTATAATGCTTGTATCGGGTGGTTATCCCGGATCTTACGAAAAGGGAAAACAAATTTCAGGATTAGATAAAACAGAGGATTGTATTATTTTTCATGCAGGAACAAAAAATGATTCCGGCAAAGTTGTTACAAACGGTGGACGGGTGCTGGCAGTTACTTCTTATGGAAAAACGATGAATGAAGCACTTGAAAAATCTTATAAAAATGCAGCGGTAATAAAATTTGACGGAAGTTATTATCGCAGCGATCTGGGGTTCGACCTAAAATACTGAACTTAGAAATTGCTTTTATGTTGATAAAATTTTTCAGATCCAGTTATCTAATACAGTATATTATACTGTTTCTTATTGCATTGACTCTTGGAGGGAGTTCATTAATCTATCCTGTCGATGTGATGCCCTCACGAGATATTTATCCTTTTTACAGTATAATTTATTTTTGGTTGGGAGATTTTAAAATATTGTTCTCTGTCATGGGTTTTATTTTTTTGTTTTTTGAAACACTGATGATTAATAATATTATTACTGAAAACAAAATAGTACCAAAGAACAGTTTGTTACCGGGTTTTTTATATGTTATTTTGATGAGTTTTTCTCCCGAATTACTCACATTACATCCTGTTTTAATAGCAAATTTTTTTCTGATTTTAATTTTAAATTTGGTTTTCAAAATATACGGACAAAAAAAACCATTCACGCTTTTGTATAAGTTGGGACTAATACTTGGAGTTGCTTCATTTTTTTATTTTCCGGTATATTTATTCCTGATTTTTATTTTTTGGTTTTTATTTTTTTTAAGATCATTAAGTTGGCGTGAATTAATGATTCCTGTTGTAGGACTGATAACTCCTTATATTTTTCTGGTTGTGTGGTATTTTTGCTTCGACCAACTTGAGTTTGTTTATTATGATTATTTGAAATTTTTCCAAAGTACCGAACTTATTGATATCGAATTGAATATTATTACAAAGATGATTTTGGGAATTTTTGCTATATTGTTTTTGTTTTCAATGATATATTTTGCCGGTGGCAAGTATTATGAAAAAAGCATAAGTACAAGAAAAAAGCTGAAACTCTCATTTTCTTTACTAATCATTTCATTTATTCCCATTATTCTTTACGGAGGTTCGATGATAAATTCTTTAACCTTTCTTGCTATTCCGGTAGTAGTTTTTACATCATCTTATTTATCCGAACTTAAAAAAACATATTTTCCGAATCTCATAATCATATTGTTGATATTGTTGATTTTAATAAATAATTATCATTTGTTGGATTTTATTTAATCATTTACACATTTAATCATTTCAACTAAAATAATAGTAGAGCAAAATATTTTGAATAGATGAAGAAAACCTTTAAAAAGCTAAAAAGTTTCCACAGAAAAGGACGGATTGAAGCCGGTTGTGATGAAGCCGGAAGAGGTTGTCTTGCAGGACCGGTTTTTGCTGCTGCCGTTATTTTGCCCCAAAATTTTAAAAATGATTTTCTTGATGATTCAAAAAAATTGAGTGAAAAGCAACGTGACGAACTCAGGGAAATAATTGAAAAGCAAGCCCTCGCTTGGGCGGTTGCTTCGGTTGATAATAATGAAATTGATGAAATAAATATTTTAAATGCTTCAATTCTTGCAATGCATCGGGCAATCGAAAAATTGAAAGTTAAACCGGAGTTTCTTCTAATAGATGGAAATAAATTCAAAAAATATAAAAATATTCCTCACGAGTGTATTGTAAAAGGAGATGGAAAATATCTTTCTATTGCTGCCGCCTCTGTTCTGGCAAAAACCCACAGAGACGAGTTTATGTGCAATATTGATAAAAAACACCCTCATTATAAATGGAAGAAAAACAAGGGCTATCCCACCCGTGAACATAAAGATGCAATTGCTGAATTTGGAATTACCGAATACCACCGGAAAAGTTTTAATATGAATGAGCAGCTGAAGATGAAACTTTGAAAGTTAATTAACATTCCCTTGTTAATTATAATCCAAGCAGATTGTAAATCATTTTCTATAATGAATTATCTTTGACAAAGTATAAAATGACTTTGTCATGAGCACTTCGGGAAAAATCACTTTTAATATTATTCTGGCGGTTGTAATTATTGCAGTAATTTCTG
>DAOVNY010000019.1 GCA_030630005.1 Bacteroidales bacterium
CCCATCATTGTAACAAGCTGCTTACAAATAGATAAGCCCAAACCGGTTCCACCATATTTTCTTGTTATTGAATCGTTGGCTTGTGAAAAATCCCTGAATAACTTATCTCTTTCTTCAAACGAAATACCCTCTCCTGTGTCAATCACACTAAATTTCAGGCGTAGCGAATCGGCATCCTGATCAAATTTTTCAACTTTAACTTTTACCGTGCCTTTTTTGGTGAATTTTAGAGCATTATTAATTAAATTTATAAGAACCTGATTGAGTCTGATCTTATCACCAATAACTATTTGAGGAATATTTTTTTCAACTTCTGCCAAAATTTCAATATCCTCATCAATAGCTTTAATTTCAAGCATTTTAATTACCTCATCAATTAACTTCTGTAAATTAAATTCATATTTTTCGATTTTTATTTTTCCGGATTCTAATTTCGAGAAATCAAGAATATTATTTATGAGATATATGAGATTATTGCCTGAGGTAACAATCACTTCAATATATTCTTTTTGTTCTTCAGTTAATTCTGTATCTTCCAAAATACTGGTTATTCCAATAATGCTGCTCAGAGGTGTTCTTATTTCATGACTCAGACTTGCCATTACTAATGATTTGGCTTTAAATGCTTCTTCTGCTTCTTCTTTTGACAATTTTAATTCAGTTTCTGTCTTTTTCATTTCAGTAACATCCCTGATAATCGAAAGGAAATCACCTCCTTCAGTTTTAATTATCCTGGCTTCAAACTTCTTACTTTCACCTGAAATGTTCAGTTCATAATCAAAGGTTTGTAAATTATTAGTCTTAGAAATACCTTTTATTGCATTGGTAAATTGTTCTGCAATATTCTCGGGCAAAACCTCATAAATTGTTTTTCCAAGAAATTCTTCAGGAGGCAAATAAAGTTCTTCTAATCTTGAAGCATGATAATCAATAAATTTGCCATCAGCATCAATAATAAACATCAAATCAGGAAGTGCTTCCAGAATTGCTTTATTCCGGTCTTTGGTTTCCTGATATTTATCCAAAGTATCTTCAATTAAATCTTTTTGGTCAGATATTTTAACATTTTTCTTTTTAATTATTTGCCCTGCCTTTTTTTTGATTCGATAATTCCTGTAAATAAAAAACACAATAATACCAACTGCTAAAAACAGTACTACTGAGATTATCTGATATAAACGGATTTTTACCTGTTGGATTTCAATATCTTTCTTTAAAAAAACATTTTCTTTTTCCTTTTTCTCCGAATCATATTCTACCTTAAGAAGAGATATTTGTTTATTTACTTTTTCGTTAAAAATTGAATCTTTTATTTTCACAAATTTCATGTAAAAATCCAAAGACATCTTATGATCTTTTAATTTTGAATACACTTCCGAAAGATGTTTATAGTTTCTTTTTTGAATATCCAATAAATTTTTATTTTGCGAAATTTTCAGGCTGTTATTCAAAATATTAATGGCTTTTTGATACTCTCCTTTCTTACAATATATTTCACCAATATTATCTAATGAAGAAGCAATACCAAACTTATCGTTGATCTCTTTTCTGATATTAAGGCTCATTAGATAATATTCAATAGCCTTTTTAAAATCATTTTTCCTTTGAAATATATAACCGATATTATTATAAGTATTTCCAATTCCCTTTTTATCATTTAATTCTTCTTTTATTTTCAAGGACTTATAATAATATTCTAAGGCAAAATTAATATCATTAAGACTTTCAAAAGCAATACCAATATTATTGTATGCCGAAGCAATTCCATTTTTATTATTCAACTTTTCATATATTTCTAATGCTCTTCTCGTATATTCCAGAGAATGCCTGAAATTACCCATGTCTTTGTGAATTACACCAATATTATTTAAAGTTTGTGCTATACCAAGCTGATCATTAATTTCTTCTTTGATTACCAATGATCGTTTCAAATATTCAATTGCCTTGCTATAATTGCCAAAAGTTTTATAAACAACTCCAATATTATTCAAAGATTTAGCAATTGATTGCTTATCACCTATCTCTTCTTTTATTTTTAGGGATTTAATAAAATAATCAAGAGCCTTGAAATAATTGCTTAAACTATAATAACTTAAGCCAATATTATTCAGAATATCAGAAATTTCTTTTTGTTTATTTTGCTTTTCCAGTATTTCGATAGCTTTTTTATCATATTTGATTGATTGCTCAATAGAAACATTCTGATATTCAAATGACAATCGTTTATAAATTTCAAGTTTTTCATTTTGCCCGGCATCTTTAAGACATCTTTTAAGACTATCTGTATTAAGTTGAGCATTGGAGGTAAACGGTAAAAACTGAAACAGATAAAAAATTATAACTATTAAGCTAATTTTCATTTCATTAGGTTTACATTAATATATTTCATTATTTATATTACCCTTCATTATAAAAAGGGTAATATAAATAATGAAATATAAAGACTCAATATGTATGCCAAATTTTATACTCTCCTGTTATCCTGCTTTTTAACTTTATTACTGCATTTGCAATCCTTAAAATATGGAAAAAATATCCCAATATTGGAGAATCCGAATTTAATGTTTTATGTAATTTTACATTCTCAATCAACACCAACTTATTTAATAAAATGCCATCTGTCAAAAAAATAAACATCAATAAATTAACTATCCCTTTCATATTATTAATTATTGTATGGGTTTCGGCAAATATGAATTGGGGCGACAAGCGTTGGGAAAAAATTATTAAGACTGATGGTACAGGATATTATGCGTATTTACCGGCTATTTTCATTTACAATGATTTGAACTTTGGCTTTTTTGATAAAGTAAAAAACGATACAAATCTTTCTAAAAACCTTGACTATAATTACAAAACCACTTATAATAATAAAACAATAAACAAATACTATGCAGGTACAGCTTTAGCACAACTACCTTTTTTTATTATGGGGCATTTTGCTAATTATATTTTCGGGTTTCCCCTTGACGGATATTCGGTTTATTACCTGATCTTTATTAACATCGCCACAATTTTTTATTTATTTGTTGCTTGCTTTTTTCTTGCCCATTTGCTTCGCTTATATAAAATAAAAGAAAAGAATATTTCAATTACTTTGATTGCTATTGTTTTCGGGACAAATGTTTTTCATTACACGGTTTCAGAACCATCAATGTCGCATATTTATTCATTTGCTTTTGTAACAGCTTTTTTGTATTTCTCAAAAATATATTTTAAAATACATCAAAACCGGTATATAATTTATTCATCAATTTTACTTGGAATAATAATTTTGATACGACCGGTAAACGGCTTAATAATTTTCATTTTACCCTTTCTGTCCGGCGATATTTATAATTTCAAAAAAGGTGCATATTTATTTTTCAGGAATTTCAAAATACTTATCATCAGTTTGTTTTTAATTTTCGGAATTATCTCAATTCAACTTATTATATATAAAATCCAATGCGGCAATTTCTTTATTTATTCATATAAAGGAGAGGGATTTAACTTTTTTGATCCTCAAATAATCAATATTTTATTTAGTTATAAAAAAGGCTTATTCGTTTACACGCCTTTATTATTTGTTTCATTATTTGGAGGGTATTTTTTATTTAAGAAAAGTAAATTTCAGTTTTTTAATCTTTTCGGATTTTTATTCATTCTCACTTATGTTTTATCATCTTGGTATATGTGGTATTATGGAGGAAGTTTTTCATCAAGAGTATATATTGAATATTACGCCCTTTTCGGGATATTGTTAGCCACAATTTTCGAGAAGATCAGTAAAAAACCAATTCGAAAATTATTTATTACGCTTATAATTTTTCTTGTATTAGTTTGTCAGATACAAACATACCAATATAAATACGCATATTTTCATTGGTCTGAAATGAATAAAGAGAAATACTGGGATCAGTTTTTACGTATTGATAAACTCATCAATCACGAGAAAGAATAAAGAAATTTAAATTCGCAATAAATTTAATATGCTTTTGCAAAAACGACTCTCTGAGATGAAGGTTTACCTGAATAAATACATTTCCCTTCTTCTTTTTTTCCTTCAAGAGGAATAGTTCGAATAGTAGCTTTAGTTTCGTCTTTTATTTTTTGCTCGGTTTCGGAAGTACCATCCCAATGAGCATAAATAAACCCGCCTTTTTCCACTCTTTCTTTAAATTCATCCCAGGTGTCAATATAAAAAGTTTTTTCTTCTCTAAAAGACAATGCTCTTTCATAAAGATTGGACTGAATTTTTTCGAGAAGATTTTTAACTTTATTTTCAATGTCGGCTATCTGATAAATTTCTTTTTCCAGCGTATCACGACGTGCAAGTTCGATGGTTCCATTTTCCATATCACGAGGACCAATAGCGAGTCTTATCGGAACACCTTTAAATTCGTATTCATTAAATTTCCATCCCGGCTTTTGAGTATCACGATCATCATATTTTACACTAATACCTTTATCTTCCATAGCCTTTTTGATCTTCAATACTTTTTCCGTTATCTGATCAAGTTGTTCCTTAGTTTTATAAATAGGTACTATTATAACTTGGATAGGAGCCAATTTTGGAGGAAGAACCAATCCTTTATCATCTGAATGTGACATAATAAGAGCACCCATCAATCGAGTTGAAACACCCCATGAAGTAGCCCAAACATAATCGAGTTTATTTTCTTTCGAAAGATATTTTACATCAAAAGCTTTAGCAAAATTTTGTCCGAGGAAATGTGAAGTTCCGGCTTGCAAAGCTTTACCATCTTGCATCAGGGCTTCGATACAATATGTTTCAACAGCACCGGCAAATCTTTCATTTGGCGATTTTGTACCTTTTAAAACAGGAATAGCCATAAAGTTTTCAGCAAAATTACTATAAACTTCAAGCATTTGTTCTGTCTCTGCAATTGCTTCTTCTTTGGTTTCATGAGCAGTATGACCTTCCTGCCATAAAAACTCGGTAGTTCTTAAAAACAATCTTGTTCTCATTTCCCATCTCACAACATTAGCCCATTGATTTATCTTAACAGGCAAATCACGATACGATTGTATCCATCTTTTATATGTATCCCAGATAATGGTTTCGGATGTCGGTCGAACAATTAATTCTTCTTCCAGTTTTGCATCTTCATCAACAATTATCTCTTTTCCATCTTCCGAACTTTTTAATCTGTAATGAGTAACTACAGCACATTCTTTAGCAAAACCTTCAACGTGGCTTGCTTCTTTATTAAAAAATGATTTAGGAATAAATATCGGGAAATACGCATTTTCATGTCCAGTTTCTTTAAACATTTTATCCAGTGTGGCTTGCACTTTTTCCCATATTGCATAACCATAAGGTTTTATCACCATGCAACCTCTAACCGCTGAGTTCTCTGCAAGGTCAGCTTTAATTACAATGTCGTTATACCATTGTGAATAATTGTCTTCTCTACTTGAAAAATTTTTAGCCATCTTTTATCTTGGTATAGTATTTGCTTATTTTTATATGTAAAATTAAAACGACAAAAATAATAATTATAATGATGAGTTCAATAAAAAAAATAACAAATAAGAAGGAGGAAACAAAAATGAAAACTTTAATTGGATTTTTAATCACATCAATTTTCTTCTTATCCGCATGTACATCTTCATATTATGCCACAGCACCTTATGATGATGTTTACTATACGGTTAATACAGAAAAAGCACCTGCTCAATCACAAGAAGCAATCATGCAAAATGAAAACTCCGAATATTCTTCAGAGCCGGTTTACGAATCTTCCGAATATGTTTATGAAGATGCAGAATATCAGGAAGAACCCTCATATTCAACAACTGAAACATTTACTACAGGAGATAGCACAACTTATGTTACAAATAATTATTACTATGATGATAATGATTATTATAACTACAGCTATACATCCAGAATAAGAAGGTTCCACCGTCCATCATACGGATATAGTTATTACAATAATTATTTTACCGATCTTTACTGGTACGATTATAACCCATATAGCTGGGGAATTTATTTCGGAAATCCTTACTGGGATGTTCCTTGGTATGCTTCATCATTTGGATATAATCCATTTTCATACTACAGCTATCGTCCATGGATGTACGGTTATTATCCATATAGTATGTGGTATCGTCCGTACGGGGGATGGTATTATCCATATTCATATTATGGATATTCAAACTGGGATTACTACGGATACGGTGGTTATTATAACAATAATTATAACAACAATTCAAACTATTATGGTCACCGACCATCAAGAGGAAATACAAACGGCAGTTATGGACGTGCATCAAGAAATCCGGGACACAATGAATATATTGGATCTGCAGGACGTGGTAAACAAACAATAAAACCACATGCAAACACAAAAACTGCACCAAGCAAAGTTAAAAGATCAATTGCTAATAATCCTGTTGGTAAACAAGTTAAACCTGCAATTGCAAAAACAAAAACAGGAAAACAAGTTAGACCAATGCCAAAAAACAATGCCGGCAAAATGGTTAAACCTGAAATTAGCAAACAAACTATTTCGAGAGAAAAAGCAGTTGTAAATAAAAAATATTCAAGCAATGAAAATTTACGAAAAACTTCATCTGTTTCAAAATATTCTAAACCAAAACAATATACCAAACCAGCTGACAAGAAAGTTAGTCCCGGTGCAATATATCGTAAACCATCAACAAATAATTCAAGAATATTTTCAAGACCAAAAACATCAAATGTTAAAAGATACAATGAACCTGTAAAACAATCATCAAGTAAAAAATATACTTCTCCTGCAAAATCAAGTAGTAGAAAGTACTCTTCTCCTTCAAGATCAAGCAGCAAAAGTTACTCTGCTCCCTCAAGATCAAGCAGCAAAAGTTACTCTGCTCCCTCAAGATCAAGTAGTAGAAGTTACTCTTCTCCTTCAAGATCAAGTTCAAGCTCAAGCAGATCGTCTTCAAGCAGTTCATCTTCGAGCAGATCATCAAGTAGTTCGTCAAGTAGCTCGTCACGAGGAGGAAGAAGATAATATTATGAAATTGGAAATTAGAAATTTATGAAAAGTAAAAATTTCTAATTTCTAATTTTTATATTTTGAATTGATAAAATGTAATCCATTAAAAATGTATAAACTACAAAAAATAAACAGATGAAAAAGACAGTAATAATAATTTCAATATTTCTTTTTGTATGCCAGTCTTACGCACAAAATTCGGTAGATGCACTAAGATATTCAAGAATTCATTTTGGAGGTACTGCTAGATATATGGGAATGAGCGGAGCTTTTGGAGCACTTGGTGCCGACATCTCTACATTTAGTATTAATCCTGCAGGCATTGGGCTTTACAAAAGCTCTGAGTTTGTAGTTACTCCCTGTATTAATGTTTCAAATACTAATTCTGTGTATAACGGTACATCCGGTGAAGAATCAAAATATAATTTCAATTTTAATAATGCCGGCTTTGTAGTTTCTAAAAAATTACAAAATGAAAACGGATGGAAAAATTTCCAATTCGGAGTTGGGATCAATAAACATAATAATTTCCACCAAAGAATATTAATTGATGGTGTTAACTCCAATAATTCAATAAGCGATACATGGGTGGAATATGCAAATGGAACATATTGGGAAGACATTGAAACTGAAGATAATGGAATTGGTACTTTCGATCTAAATCTTGCATGGTGGACATATCTCATCGATACTATTAATGGAGACCCTAATCATTACCAAAGTGCTGCACCTGACGGAGATATCAACCAAAGAAAATATATTAACTCAACAGGGTATAACAATGAAGTTAGCTTGACAGTAGGTGCAAATTATAATGACAGATTATATATCGGAGCAACACTCGGACTCCCAAGTATCCATTATTCATCATCGGCTACATATACCGAAACCGCACTTGATACTGATATTGGCGACAATCAGTTTAGAGAACTGGCTTACGAGGAATCTCTTACTACAACCGGATCAGGAATAAACTTAAAACTTGGAATGATTTTCAGGGCAACTGACTGGCTGCGTATAGGAGGTGCAATTCATACACCAACATTTTATACTGAACTAACTGATACGTGGAACACTTATTTACGCTCAGACTGGGATGTTTATCAAAGTGAATCCAAACAGTCGCCATTAGGAACTTATTATTATGAATTAAATACACCACTCAAAGCAATCGGAAGTGTGGCAATAATTATCGGTCAATACGGGCTTGTTAGTGCCGACTATGAATATGTTGATTATTCAGCAGCAAGACTCAGGTCAAGTGACTATGATTTTTATTACGAAAATAATAGTATTAAAAATAAATATACCTCAACAGCAAACTTGCGTTTAGGAACCGAATGGAGATGGTATAACTTTAGTTTCAGAGGTGGATATGCAATTTATGGAAGCCCTTTTAACAATAATCTTAATGACGGGAAAATCACTTCTTCATCATTGGGTATGGGCTATAGAGAGAAAAAATATTTTGTTGATATTGCCTGGGTAAATTCAAAAATGTCAGAAGATTACTATTTATACGGAACAGATAATATCACAGTTAATCCGGCAGCGGTTGATTACAAAATGAATAATTTTTTGGTGACTGTTGGGTATAAATTTTAAACTGAAAACTTTGCAAAACACATCTTTTGCCCAACTTCTTCGTTGTCAACAAAATTCAAACTCCTCATTAACAAAAGTTAACTGCGGGTTTGAATTTTGTCTTCAGCCTCGAATTTGAACAAAATCTGAAGTTTTGCAAAAGTCTCACAATGTAACTACTGCAATTTATACTGAGCTATGCAAAGAGTATATAAAAAAATTTTAGGACTATAGATGATTTGAATATTTAAAATATTTTTTATAAATTTGGAGAAAAAAACGAATTGAAAAGCTACTACATAAATAGCACATTTGTTTTTTACCGATATGCAATTCCAAATTTATAAAATCATAGGAGTTATTTTTTTGCTAACACGCTGGATTAATTATACTTTTGAATTTTATAACAAAAAATAAAATATTAGTAAATGGCAATATTTCAAAAATCTGTAATAAAGAAACGTCTCAACAGTCTTGACAAAGAACAAGTTGAAAAGGCATATCAAAAATTCAGAGATAATTACAATTCTGCCAAGATTGAAAAAATAAAACAACTTAAAGAAGAAGAATACCAAGACGGTTTTTTAAGAGATTTATTTGTTGATGTATTTGGTTACATTTTGAAGCCTGATAATGATTTTAATCTTGTAAGAGAATTTAAAAATATAGATGACGGAAGAAAAGCCGATGGTGCAATACTAAAAGATAATAATGCGATTGTGGTAATAGAATTGAAATCGACCAAAACAAAAGATTTAAAAAGCATTACAGAACAAGCTTTTAATTACAAAAATAATCAACCTGAGTGTAAGTATGTAATTACGTCAAACTTTCAAAAACTGCGATTTTACATTGATTATGCCAATGAATTTGAAGAATTTGATTTGTTTCATTTACAAAAAGAAGATTTTGAACTACTTTATTTAATACTAAACACGAATAGTATTTTTTCGGATTTACCATTAAAACTAAAAAAAGAAACAAAATTTCACGAACAAGAAATTTCTGACAAACTTTACAAGGACTATTCAGATTTTAAGAATAAACTTTTTGACAACTTAATCAAACTAAATTTTGAAAACGATAAACTAACTTTATTTAAAAAATCACAAAAACTTTTAGACCGTTTCCTTTTTATTTTATTTGCAGAAGATAGTGGGCTTTTACCACCAAATTCAATTTCAAGAATTATAAAACGCTATGAAATTCTAAAAAAAGAAGACGCATATAAACCGCTTTATGACATATTTAAACAGTATTTCGGATATATGAATATTGGCAGAAAAGGGCAAACAAATGCCGACAATATTCCTGCATACAATGGTGGACTTTTTTATCCAGATGAATTATTAGATAATCTGAAAATAGACGATGAAATACTTATTAAGGATTTATTAAACTTATCGGAATATGATTTTAATACCGAAGTTGATGTAAATATCCTTGGACATATTTTTGAACATTCGCTTTCTGAAATTGAAGAAATTACAGCAGAGATTGAAGGAACTGCAACAGATAGAACTAAGAGTAAACGAAAAAAAGACGGTGTTTTTTATACACCAAAATACATAACGCAATACATTGTAGAAAACACAATCGGAACACTTTGCAATGAAAAGCGGAAAGAATTAGAAATTAAAGAAATTGAATTTGACGGAAGTTACCGGACTAACGACGGCAAACTTTTGGCAAAAGGGAAAAAACTATATCAAAAACTTAATGATTATAAAGATTGGTTGCTTTCTTTAAAAATTGTTGACCCGGCATGTGGAAGCGGAGCTTTTTTAAATCAAGCCTTAAATTTTTTAATCCATGAACATAAAAACATTGATGATATTATTGCCGAACTGACAAATACTGCATTAAGATTATTTGATATCGACATTGCCATTCTCGAAAATAATCTTTATGGTGTGGATATTAACGAGGAAAGTATTGAAATAGCTAAACTTTCATTATGGCTTAGAACCGCACAAAAAGGTAGAAAATTGTCGGTTTTGAGCAATAATATAAAATGTGGAAACTCACTAATAGATGACCCCGAAGTAGCCGGAGATAAGGCTTTTGATTGGGAAAAAGAATTTCCTCAAGTTTTTAAAGCTAAACAAACTAAAATTATTAAAGAGGAAATAGAAGAAAAGCTAGATTATCTGAATTTGATTGAAAAAAATGCAAAATTAGCCCAAGAAAAAGCTGAACAATCTGTCAAACTTTCGCAAGAAGCAATTAATTATTCAAAAAAAGTATCTGAATATGCTCAAAAACAAAAGTCTTTGGTTGGAGAACTGGAAGTTTTGTATGGAACAAATAAAGGCGGTTTTGATGTAGTTATTGGCAATCCGCCGTATGTAAGAGCAGATACTGAAAATGAAGAATTTATAAGACAAAGAAAGTGGTTAGATAATTCAAAAGATTATGAAACACTATATGAAAAATGGGATTTAATGATACCATTTTATGAACGAACTATTAAACTTTTGAAATCAAATGGAATACATGGATTTGTAGTTTCAAATTCTGTGACTACGTCAAAATATGCTTTGAAATTACAAGAATGGATATTAAAGAACAAAAACTTATTATCAATAAACTATTTTGAAAATATTGAAGTATTTAAAAAAGTTGGTGTTGTACCAATAATCACTATTATTAAAAACCAACAACCTGATTTGAATTACAAAAAAATTATTCATAAAAATTCGTTTGATAATGAGACTATTATACAACAAATTTTTAAAACCCAAAGTGAAATAACACCAATAAAAATTTTTAAAAAGTATTACAGAGATAATATAGTAAATATTAAAAGTATCTTATTGAAAGATATTTGCTATATGAGTGTTGGTATGGTGATAAATGCAAATGAAAAAACGGCAAAAGGCGAATTTTCAAAAAATGATTTAATTAGTTTTAAAAAAACAGAAATTAATACTAACCCTTTTGTAGAAGGAAAAGATTTAAAGCGATACCAATTTGAACAAATAAAATTTTTAGAATGGAATACAGATAGAGTTCCAAATAAATTAAGGAGACCAACATTTCCTGAATTATATAAAGGAGATAAAATTTTACGAGGTAGGGTTACAGAAGGAACCTTTGATAATACTGGAATAGTATGCAATGATGGTGTAATTGTTTTCAAATTGTTTAAAGATTTAAAAGAAATAGACAAAAGAAGTATTGATATTTCGATTAAAAAGAATAATAAAAAAAGTAGAAATGAGTTAGAAGTAATTTCACAAAAATTTGATTTAAAATATTTACTTTCAATAATTAATTCAAAATACGCAAACAGTTTTTTAAATAATATTAGACGACATAGATTAAAAAACTATTTTTATCCCGATGATTTCAGAAAATTACCTATTCCTGATATATCAAAAGAAAATCAACAACCCTTTATTAAAAAAGCCAATAAAATATTGGAATTAAACCAACAACTACAAGAGAAGAAAAACAAGTTTTTAAATCGTGTAAAAGATAATTTTGAAATAGAAAAAATATGCAAAAAATTAGAAACATTTTATAATTACGATTTTAAAACTTTTATTGCGGAACTTAAAAAACAAAAAATTAAGATTTCGCTTACCCAGCAGGTAGAATGGGATGGTTTTTTTAATGGGTATAAAACAGAAATAAACCAATTACAAGTCGAAATATATACAACCGATAAAGAAATAGACCAAATGGTTTATGGGTTGTATGAATTAACGGAAGAGGAAATTAAGATTGTGGAAGAGAGTGTAAATTAAATTATTTTATGGTAAAAAATATTACATATCTATTAGGAGCTGGTGCAAGTTATAATTCTTGTCCTATCTTAAATGAACTTGGAAACAAGATGATTGAAATGTCTCAAATTTTAAAAAATGATGAAATTTATAACAACGATGATTTTATTAGAGGAATTATTGATGATATTGAATATTTTGGCAAGAAAGCTATTGAGTATGGTACAATTGATATTTATGCAAGAAAATTATATTTAAATGATTATTCTAAATTAGAAAAATTAAAAATGGCTATTAGTGTGTTTTTTACACTTTGGCATAAAACAGATAATATTGAAAAAGAAAATTTAGAATTGAAGAAGCGCAATGATAAAAATAATATCAAATTCTTTGAAATGATAGACAAACGATATATGTCATTACTTGCAACAATTTTGGAAAAACAAAAGGTTGATTCTTTAAGTCTTAAAATAAAGGACAATATAAATTTTGTAACTTGGAATTACGATTTGCAATTAGAACGAGCATTAAAAAAATTTTGCAATGATGGAACATCTTGGAAAGAGCTACATAATCAGATAGCGTTTAATATTAAAGAAAATGAAAATTTAAAAATTTGTCATTTGAATGGATATCACGGATTTTTTGAAACAGATTTTATGCCTCATAAATATGGTAAGAAAGAAATTAATTTATTAGACCGAATCACTTCAACAAATCCGACTGAAATTATTCAGGAAATCTTCTCTAAAAAAGATGTTACTATTAAGTATGAATCAAGTTTTGTAAATTATATTAACTATGCTTGGGAAACAAAAAACAAATTTTCAAAAAAGGCACGGGAACAAGCAAAAAAAATATTTTCTAAGACTGATATATTAATTATTATTGGTTATTCTTTTCCACCATTTAATAAGAGAGTTGACAAAGAACTTTTTAAAGAATTAGGAAAACAAAACACTGAAATCTTTTATCAAGATCCTAATGCAGTAGATGAATTTATAAAAGAATTGTTTGATACTTCAAAACCTAAAATAACTTGTATTAAAAATAAAAACAATTACTTTCATTTACCATATTCTTTTTAAATAAACTATGCAAGAAAACAAATCACAAATAATCATATATCAGAACGAAAACGGAGAAACAAAATTAAATGTTCGTTTTCAAGATGAAACGGTTTGGCTTAAACAAAAGATAATGGTTGAGTTGCTTCATACAAGCTCCCAGAATATTACAATTCATTAATAATTATTTTTGTAGAAGATGAATTACAAGAAAAAGCAACTTGGAATTTTTTATTTACCTTTAATCCTATTCAGTCCGGCTTTAGCTTTTTGAGTAATGCTGGTTTTGTATTCATCAAAATCCAAAGAAAGGCATTTATTATAATAATACCGGGCTTTTTCAAAATTCATTTTACTTTCAAAAATCATTCCTGATTTCAATGCAGAGTTTGCTGCAAAATAATATTCTTTATCAGCACCAATATTTATCACCTCATCATAAAACAGAATTGCTTTATCTGTTTTTCCCCATTCATGAAAAATTCGGGCATAACGATATTTATATTCAAGTGTATCTTTAAAATTTTTAAGATCACTACTTGTTAGTTCATCAAGCACCTTAACAGCTTTTTCATAATAACCTCCATCAAACAATAATCTTACTTTCAACAAATTTACATTTGGTACAATTCCCAACCTTGATTCCTTTAGTGCCTGTTTATCGGCATCAACCACAAGTCCCTTATCACTAACTTTATTAATATTTTCAAAATATTTTTCCTTATTTCCATTGATCAAATAATGCCATGCAATTTTCTGAAAAGCATCATTAACATAATTTACACCATCATAATTAATAATATATTGATGAAAATATTGAATTGCATCTTTATCGAGGCGATGCAGTTTTGCAATTCCGGTAAGATATTTAAGATAATAAAACGGAAAACTTTTATCACTCTGAGGATTTGAAATAAGCAATTTTATAGCTTCATCATTCGAAGCTGTTCTCATTAATATTTTTGCTTTTGAGTATGTTTTCAGAGGATTATCTCCCGTGAGTTCATCCCATGCAAAAAGAATTTCCGGAACTTCGCTTCTATCATTTTTTAAATTCAATTGGATAAACGAAAGAAAAAATAAACTCTCTGCTTTCAGATATTCAATCTCTTTATTATTTCCTGCATTTTCCAAAACCAATTGCAACTCGCTTACCCCCTGCTCTATTGTACCATCCATACCAACAATATTTACGAGCCATTTATAATTATCGGGGATAGTTCCAATTAATGTATGTAATAAGCCCAGATCAACATATCCGGGCATAAAATCAGGATATTCGGATTGATTTTTTTCAAGAAGACGATATGCTTTATTTATTTCAAAAGCGGCTGTAATATATTCTTTAAACTGCAAACGTGAAAAAGCCCACTGTAAATGAACATTTGCAAGACAATAACGATAATAAGGAGAATTTTTATCAGCATTTTGAAGAGCATTGATCCGCAATTTTTTGTTGACTTCTATTTTCTCAAATGTTTTCTTTTCCTGCCCAATAATAACGGTAAGAAAATCAATGTAATTTTCGAGATAAAAAACTATATGATTATCAGCATTATTATTTTTTTCCTTATCAATAATTTTCTGTCCTTCATCAAATCTCAAATTAATGATAGCTGAATAAGCATTTTTACAATTTGTATTAAAATCAAACTGAGCGGAAACAGAAAATGAAAATACGATCAATAAAAAAAATAAAAATATTCTACGAATTTTCCCTGACAAACACATAATAAGTAGTTATGAAAAATTTTCAGTAAAGTTAAAAAAAAAGGAAGCCTGAACAGACTTCCCTTTAAATTATTGTAATATATTTTTATTCGTATTTCTTAACTGCTTCATCAATAGCCTCGTCAACCAATATTCTACCGCAATATTCACAGACGATAATTTTTTTATGCATTCTGATATCAAGTTGGTGCTGAGGTGGAATTTTATTAAAACAACCGCCACAGGCATCTCTTTCAATCATAACTACTGCTAATCCATTCCTTGCATTTTTTCTGATTTTTTGATAAGCAGTTAATAATCGTTCTTCAATCAATTTTTGATTTTCTTCTGATTTTTCCTCCAGTTCTTTTTCTTCCTTTTCAGTTTCAGCAATAATATCGTTTAAATCTCCCTTTTTAGTATCAAGATCTTCTTTATATTCTTTGAAATCTATTTTTGCAACTTCTATATTTTCACCAACTCCTTCAAGTTTTATTTCATATTCTTTGATCCTTTTATCAGCTAATTGTATCTCAAGAGCCTGAAATTCCATTTCTTTTGTTAAAGAATCATACTCACGATTGTTGCGAACATTTTTTTGTTGTTCTTCATATCTTTTAATCAACGCCAAACTATCAACTTTAATATTTTTCTTATCCGAAATAGCCTTTTCCATAGATTCTTTTTCATTCTCAAGTTTTTCAATGCGGGTTTCAATCCCTACTACTTCATCCTCAAGATCCTCAACTTCAAGAGGCAGCTCACCTCTTATAATCCTTATTTTATCTATCTGACTATCTATTTGTTGTAAATTAAATAAAGCGATCAATTTTTTTTCTATTGTAATTTCAATACTGTCTTTTTCGCTTATTTGCGGATCAGCAGAAACTAATCTAATTTTTGGTTTTTGAAGTTTTTCTTTCTTCAGTTTTCTTTTCGCCATTTTTTCAGTTTCCGGCGTTTCTGTCGATTTACTTCTTTCCATTGGCGATATTCTTGCTTTAGAAGATAATTTTGCCATAATTTTGATATTCTGTTTAGTTTATAAGTAATTGATTGAATTGGTATTTATATCCGAAATTCGGAGTGCAAAAGTAGGAAACTTTTCTTTAATTACAGCAAAAATTAAATCTTTTGTAAATTGTTCGCTTTCATAATGACCAATATCAACAATCATGATCTTTTTTTCAGATTTGAAAAACTCATGGTATCTTACTTCTCCGGTAATAAAAACATCAGCTCCTGCTGATATTGCAGCATTTATCAGAAAACCTCCTGAACCTCCACAAACTGCAATTTTTTTAACTTTCTTACCTAAAAAATCAGAATGCCTGACACAAGAAGCTCCGGTATTTTTTTTCACTTTTAATAAAAATTCTTTTTCATCTACAGGATTTTCGAGTTCTCCAATCATTCCCGCACCCACATTTCCAAATTTATTTTCAATAGGATAAATATCATAAGCAACTTCTTCATAAGGATGCGATGCGAATAAACTACTCAAAACTGCATGTTCTTTATAAGCAGGAAAAATTGTTTCTATTCTTTCTTCCTCCTCAAAATGCAATTTATTATGTTCGCCAACATAAGGCTTAGCAGATTCATTAGCCCTGAATGAACCTTTACCTTTCGCACTAAAACTACAGCTATCATAATTTCCAATATGTCCTGCACCGGATTCAAACAGTGCATTTCTTACTTCTTCAGCTTTATTTACAGGACAAAAAGTAACTAACTTTTTTAATAAGCCGGCTTTTGGCTTTAGAATAGTATAATTTCTTATTCCGAGTTTTTCGCATAACATTGCATTAACCCCGGATGAAACATTATCCAAATTTGTATGTGCCGAATATAAAGCTATATCATTTTTAATAGCTTTAATCAAAACTTTCTCAACATAATCTTTTCCCGTAATTTTTTTCAAAGCATTAAATACCAATGGGTGATGTGAAATCACAAGTTTAAATCCATCATTTATAGCTTCATCAATAATTTCTTCTGTAATATCAAGACAAATAAGAGCTTTTTCAATTTCACTATTTTTATCTCCGGTAATAAGACCTGCATTATCATAAGATTCCTGAAAACTGAGAGGTGCAATTTTTTCAAGATGATCAATTATTTCTCTTATTTTGATTTTCATTTTTTATAATGTTTTTTTTACAATAAAATCTGTTTTATCAGCAACTTCAAAGTTAATACAATTAGGCATTTTTACTTAAAATTTTACAAAAAAAAATTAATGAATTTTGTTGATATTAAAAATAATACGTAATTTTATGGTGTGAATTTATTAAAGGTCTTATTGCTTCCATTTGCTTCAATTTACGGGATAATAATATGGATCAGGAACAAGTTGTTCGACTGGAACATATTACCTTCCGAAAATTTTAAAATACCTACAATTTCGGTTGGAAACCTTTCAACCGGAGGAACAGGGAAAACTCCGGTTATTGAATATTTGATTCGATTACTTTTTGCAAATTATAAGATTTCAACATTAAGTCGTGGTTATGGACGAAAAAGCAAAGGATTTATAAAAGCAGCTATTGATTCAAATTATTATCAGATTGGTGATGAACCTCTGCAAATTAAACAAAAGTTTCCAAAAATCACAGTTGCTGTTGATGAAAAACGAAGTCATGGTATAAAATTATTATCAAATTTAGATAAAGACCTTGATGTTGTTTTATTAGATGATGCATTTCAACACAGATATGTAACACCCGGACTTTCTATTTTACTAACTGATTTTCACAATCTTTACACAAATGATTACATAGTCCCTACCGGAACTCTTAGAGAATTCAGAAAAAGTGCAAAAAGAGCAGATATTATAATTGTAACAAAAACCTATTCGGTATTATCACCACTAACACGACGAAGGATCACCAAACTTATTAAGCCAAAGCCACATCAAACTTTATTATTCTCATATATTAAATACAATACATTGCAATTTGTTCCGGGTATTAATTATGATAATAAACCAACAAAAAGAAAATTTAATACAATTTTAATGTTCACAGGCATTGCTAACAATTATCCACTTCAAGAACACTTAAAAAATTTCTGTTCTGAACTTATCGTTATGGATTTTTATGATCATCATAAATACACACAAAAAGATACGGAAAAAATAATTAAAACATATTCAGAAATATTTTCAAGGAATAAAGCCATTATAACAACCGAAAAAGATTCGATGAGACTTTACAAGACCGAATTAATAAAAAACTTCGTAGATTTGCCACTTTATTTCATACCAATTGAAATAAAATTTCACGATAATGACAAAAGTAAATTTGATAAAATAGTTCTGAATTATGTTAAAAAAAATAAGAGAATCCATTGATTACATTCAAGATAAAGCTCCTTTAAAACCACAAATAGGAATAATTTTAGGAACCGGTTTGGGAGGTCTTACTAAAGAAATAAACATAAAATACAGCATTCCTTATACTGACATTCCCAATTTTCCCGAATCAACAGTTAAAGGACATCAAGGCAAACTAATCTTTGGTACCTTAAGTGGGAAAAATGTTGCTGCAATGCAAGGAAGATTTCATTTATATGAAGGTTATAATTTAGAGGAAGTAACATTTCCGATAAGGGTTTTAAAATATTTGGGCATTGAATTGCTGATACTTTCAAATGCAAGTGGTGGTTTAAATCACGATTTTGAAGTAGGTGATATTATGATCATCACCGATCATATCAACCTTATGCCTAATCCGTTAATTGGAAAAAATGTACATGAATTTGGTCCCCGTTTTGTTGATATGAGCGAAGCTTATAATAAAAATATCATCAGCAAAGCCACTAAAATTGCACGCCACAATAGTATTAAATATCAAACCGGAGTTTATGCATGTGCTTCGGGTCCAACTTATGAAACACCTGCCGAATATAAATATATACAATCCCTCGGTGCCGATGCTGTTGGCATGTCAACAGTTCCTGAAGTGATTGTAGCAAGACACATGAATTTAACCTGCTTTGCTATTTCAGTCATTTCAGATCTCGGTGTACCCGGAAAAATAATAGAGATCACACATAATGATGTTATTGATGCAGCAAGTCATGTTGAACCAAAGATGACTCTTATTATTAAAGAATTGATAGAGTCAGTTTAATCTGAATTAACATATTAGCAAAAGGTTGGCAACCTATCATCAGAGTATTAAAAATAAAGCACTAAAAAACTTAATTCAGTTTTTATTACTATAATTGCAAATAAAATTATCCACTTGAATAAAGAAAAGCAAACTAAAAAAGTTTATTTCATTTCAGACTTCCATCTCGGGATTCCTGATAAAGAAAACAGTTTAAAACGAGAAAAGCTGTTGGTTAATTGGCTTGATGAAATTAAAAATGATGCATCTGAGATTTATCTGATGGGTGATATTTTTGATTTCTGGTTTGAATATAAAACTGTTGTCCCTAAAGGATACTTGAGGTTTTTTGGGAAAATAGCCGAAATATGCGATGCCGGAATTCCTGTACATCTTTTTCGCGGAAATCATGACATCTGGGCATTTAACTATTTTCAAGAAGAATTAAATATTCAATTGCATCGCAAGCCTGTTATCAAGATAATCAACGGTAAGAAATTCTATCTTGCTCACGGCGACGGACTGGGTCCCGGAGATAAAGGATATAAATTCCTTAAAAAAATCTTTGAATTTAAAATTAACCAATGGCTTTTTAAATGGCTTCATCCTGATATTGGTGCCCGTATGGGTTTGTATTTTAGTAGGAGAAGTCGCATTGCCAATTTGATAAAAGAAGGAAAAAAAGAAAATAACATCAAAGACGAAGACGAAATACTTTTTAAATACAGCAAAAAAATTCTAAAAGATGATCCTTCAATAGATTTTTTTGTTTTCGGACACAAACACGTTCCAAAAAACGTACAACTATCAAAATCCTCCAAATTAATTATCCTCGGCGACTGGATTACAAATTTTACTTACGCTGTGTTTGATGGCGAAAAAGTGGAATTGAAAGAGTATAAAGTCCGCTAAAGCGGACTAAGGATAGTTTTTCTATAACTTCGAATATCGAATAACGAATAATGAATTTAGAAGTTGGTGTCTTATCCTGGAAAAGGTCTACATAATTTTTAATAATTATGTTAAAAGATAAAAGGACAGTTAAACGTTACAGTGAACATTTCAAATTAAAAATACTTTCAGAAGTAGAGCAAGGAAAGTATAATAAAAATGAAATAA
>DAOVNY010000229.1 GCA_030630005.1 Bacteroidales bacterium
CAGCATTACCATTTTCAGGATAAACCCTTTTACCACGTTCAACCGTTGTTCTTACACCAATGTTGTTCATAAATTTTATCAACTCATCCGAAAAGAAAACCGAAAAAGCATAATTGAGAAATTTTCCGTTGGGATTTATTTTTTGAATAAATTCCGGTAAGGGAGAAGTGTTAGTAATGTTGCAACGCCCTTTGCCTGTAATTCCCAGTTTCCTACCCGGGTATTTCATTTTTTCAAGAACAAGAACTTTACTCCCCAGTTCAGCTGCATGTCCGGCAGCTATCAAACCGGCTGCTCCACCGCCAATTACAATAATGTCATATTTTATCATTTCGATAAATTAATTTTATGCGAAGATAAGATAAACAAAACATTTTACTCATGATAATTTAATTTGAATTTTTATAAATGAATTTTGAATGAAAATTTATTTTATTTATAAAATCAAAGTATGAATAATTACCTTTGTCGATTGGAAATTACAAAAAGAATAATTTAATAATCTGTTCACCCTGTGGAATAATAATTTTTATGAAAATAAACACTAAATTACAAATTATTCAACAGGGTGAATCTGTGGCTGTTTTGATTTGGCACACGTTTTTACATAGACTCTAAAACATGAATTACTTATCTGCTGAAAATCTTTCTAAATCTTTTGGTGATATCGAATTATTTGAAAATTTGAATATTGGATTGAGAAAAGGAGATAAAACTGCTTTAATAGCTAATAATGGTGCTGGAAAATCCAGTTTATTAGATATTCTTGCGGGTAAGGAGCCGGCTGATACGGGAAAAGTAGTTTATCGCGACGGACTGAAAATTGCTTATCTAAAACAAAATCCCACTTTTGATGATAGCCTTAGTATCAATGAATTGATTGAAGGAGGTAATTCAGAGATATTCAATATTATCCACGAATACGAAAAAGCACTTGAAAATCAAACTGAGAATTTTACATCAAAAACTCAAAAAGCCTTTGAAGATGCTTCAGCAAAAATGGATAAAAGTCATGCATGGGATCATGAACGGCGAATGAAGCAGATTCTAACTCTTTTCAATATTACCGATCTTGATCAACAAATAATCTCTCTTTCAGGAGGACAGAAGAAAAGAATCGCCCTTGCCATTGTTTTACTTGATGATCCTGATTTGTTGATTTTGGATGAGCCAACCAACCATTTGGATATTAATATGATAGAGTGGCTTGAGAAATACTTGTCAACTGCTTCGCTTACTTTGCTGATGGTTACTCACGACCGTTATTTTCTGGATAGAGTTTGTGATCATATCTTAGAATTAAGCGATGGGAAAATATATCATCATAAAGGAAATTATGGATATTATCTTGAAAAAAGTGCTGAAAGAGAAGAAGTTGAGAAAACTGAAATATACAAGGCACGCAGGTTAATGAAAAAAGAGCTTGACTGGATGCGACGAATGCCCAAAGCACGTACTACCAAATCAAAAGCCAGAATTGATTCATTTTATGAAACTAAAGAAAAAGCTACTTCACAAAAAATAAAACAAGAGTTAAAATTAGATGTAAAAATGTCTCGGGTAGGAGGGAAGATACTGGAACTCAAGAATGTAAAAAAAGCTTACGGAAATATAAAAATTTTAAAAAATTTCGATTATATTTTTAAGAAAGGTGAAAGAATAGGTATTATCGGTAAAAACGGTACCGGAAAATCCAGTTTTTTAAATATGATAACAGGTTTGGAAAAAGCTGATTCAGGTAGTATTGTAAAAGGTGAAACCATAACTTTCGGTTATTATTCTCAGAATGGAATACAATTCAATGAAGATCAGCGTGTAATTGATATTTTAAAAGATATTGCCGAAATCATCACTTTAAGTAAAGGACAACAACTGACTGCATCTCAATTTCTTCAACATTTTATGTTTACGCCTAAAATGCAATTTCAGCCGGTATCGACACTTAGCGGAGGAGAACGCAGAAGATTGTACCTTTTGACCGTTCTTATGAAAAACCCGAATTTCCTTATTTTGGATGAACCAACAAATGATCTGGATATTTTAACATTGAATAAATTAGAAGATTTTCTGTTGAATTTTGGTGGTTGCCTGATAATTGTTTCTCACGACAGGTATTTTCTTGACAAGCTGTGCGATCATTTATTTCTGTTTAAAGGCGATGGAATGATAAAGGATTTTTATGGAAATTATACACAATACAGAAATAAAGAAGAAGAAAACATAAAGCTTGAAAGGAAACAGAAAGCAGTAAATAAGAAAAACGAAATAAAAGAAAAATCAGTAAAGAAACAAAAGGAAAAAACAAAACTATCATTTAACGAAAAACGCGAATACGAAAACCTCGAGAAAGAAATAGAATTTCTTGAAAAAGAAAAAACCGAACTCGAAACTAAATTAAATTCCGGTACGGAAAATTATGAGGAACTGGAAAAAACATCCTCCCGAATTGGTGAAGTTATTGAGCTTATTGATGAAAAAACTTTGCGGTGGATGGAGCTGGATGAGTTTGTTTCGTTTTAATAGTTCATTTCGAATACCTATCTTTGCGGCTTATATATTATAAATATGAAATTTGAACAATACAGCATTGCCGAAGGAATAAAAACCAGTATTTCTAAACTGGGATACAAAAAACCCACCGACATTCAATATAAGTCTATTCCTCCAATCTTGAGAGGAGAGGACGTTCTCGCTATTGCACAAACAGGCACGGGCAAAACAGCAGCTTTTGCCATACCTATTTTGCACATTTTGCAGGAACGTAAAATTAGCGGTCGCCCGGATGGAGTAAAGTGTCTGGTTATGGCACCTACGCATGAGTTGGCTTTGCAGATAGATTCTGTTTTTAAAACATTAGGAAAACATACAAG
>DAOVNY010000099.1 GCA_030630005.1 Bacteroidales bacterium
ATACTTGAGTCGGGAAATGGAAATAGCAGACTCGCAAAAAGAGGAAATAATCATTTTGGGATAAAATGTCATAAGGACTGGAAAGGGAAAAAGATACATGAATGGGATGACGAAAAACGAGAGTGTTTCAGGAAATATAAAAATTCGAGAAGGTCTTTTCTTGATCATTCATTCTTTCTGACCGAACGCTCGAGATATTCAGGTCTTTTCGAATACAATATTACCGATTATAAATCATGGGCAAAAGGATTAAAAAAAGCCGGATATTCTACAAATAAAGATTATCCCAAGTTGCTTATAAAAATTATCGAAGAAAACGAATTGTATAAATACGACAGTAAAAAAGTTTCTGTAAAGTCATCTTCTGAAAAAACAGCAAAAAAGAAAAAAGAGAAAGAAATTAAATTTTATCCTGATTATAAGTTTTTAAATGAAACGGATTTTCAGCAAATAGAAATAGGTGGTGATAATAGAAAAGTCTATTTGAATAATAAAAAGAAGTTCATCTTTGCCAGAACGGGTGATAATTTTCATTTGATTGCAAAAGAATTTGGGATATATGCATGGCAGGTATCCAAGTACAATGATCTTTCGAAAAATGATTTATTAATTGCCGGTCAGATGGTTTATCTTCAGAAGAAAAAGCGAAAAGGCAAACAAAAATTTCATACCTTTCTTGAGAATGAAACAATGTATTCTGTTTCTCAGTTGTATGGTATTCAGTTGCGATTGTTATATAAATGGAATGATATGGAGGAAGGCAAACAGCCAAAACCGGGGCATAAAATCAGGTTGAGGTAATTTATTGTAATTTATTGTAATTTGTTGTAATTGTTTCAAACCATTCAACCATTCAACCAATTACAATCCCTCAATAAGAGATAAGAACAATTCAATCAGTCCTATTTCTGCTTTACCTGCAATTGCAAGGATTTCAGAAATTTTAACTTCCTTCAGATCGTCGGGATCACATTCATCGGTAATTACCGAAATTGCAGCACAAGGAATATTCATTTGATTAGCTACAATAACTTCAGGTGCCGTTGACATTCCAACAACATCAGCACCTGTTGAGCGGAAAAATCTATATTCTGCTCTTGTTTCAAGCTGAGGTCCAGCCATGGCAATATATATTCCTTTGTGAAGTAAAATATTTTTTTCTTTGGCAATTACTAATAGTTTTTCGTTAAGAATTTTGGAATATGGTTGGCTCAGATCAACAAATCTGCTACCAAACTCACGGCATTCTTTACCTCTGAGCGGACTATCGGGAATCATATTTATATGGTCGTCGAGCAGCATCAGACTGCCTTTTTTATAATCCAGATTTATTGCACCTCCTGCATTGGAAATAAGTATGTATTTTATTCCCAGAAATTTCATTACCCTTACAGGGAAGGTTATTTCGCTAAGGCTGTAACCTTCGTAATAATGAAATCTGCCTTGCATGGCAATAACCTTTTTCCCTTTTATTTCGCCGTAAATGAGCTTGCCTTTGTGAAATTCAATTGTGGCAATAGGAAAATTCGGTATCATCCGGTAATCTATAGATTTTTCAATCTTGATTTCATCAACAAGTTTTCCCAGACCTGTACCGAGTATTATTCCAACTTCCGGTTTTGTAATTCCTTCTTTTCTCAGGAAATCAACAGTTTCGTTAACTAATTCTATCATGTTACTTTTTAAAAAAATGTTTGGCGAAGGTAAAAAAAAATTTGAGATTTTAAGGTGGTGAATTTTAAGAAAAATTTATATACCTATTAAATTATATACCTTTTTATTGATTTTGCTAAAAAAATCGAACTTGCTGGATAAATATTTAGTCTAAATATTCTGTATTAAGTAATTTACATTTTTTATTTGTATTTTTGGTGCTAATATTTTGAAAAGAAACTTTAATAAATATTCAATAAAATAATAATTAACAAAAGGAGATAAAATTATGGCATGGTTTAGTAAAATATTTAGTGCTGTTGGAGCTGATTTAGCTTCCACAGTTGGAAATGTAATAGATGAACTGGTTACAAGTGATGAAGAAATGGCAATTTCAGAAAACCAGAAATTAAAAATTCAAACAGCTTACGAAGTAAAAATGCGTGAGTTATTGGTTAATTTAGATCGACAACAGGCTCAGCACGAAGAAAATTTGGAAGGTGAGTTAACTGAGCGGCTAAAAATGGATATGAAAAGCGATTCGTGGTTATCTAAAAATATTCGTCCATTGGCTCTTATTTTTATGACAGTTGTTGTTGCAATATTGGCTTTTTTTACTGTTTTTGATAGTGGTCTTACTAAGGAACAAATTGAAGTTGTAGAAAAATGGATACCTTTTTTTACGGCTTTAATGATGGTCATTTATGGTTTTTACTTTGGTTCACGTGGAATTGAGAAGATTCAGAAAATCAGGGCTGCCGGAAATAGGGATGTTGAAAAAGTAAAGACACAAACAAGTAGCATAGATCAGGAACCAAAAGGCTAATATTATGCAAAAAGGCAGAGTTATTTCAACAACAGGCTTGAATTTACGTTTAAAGCCCAATGGCGAAAAAGTTGGTGTGTTGGCACATAATGAAGAGTTTACAATAGTAGATGAGGTTGCTTTTTATAGAGTGAAATCTAAAAATGGTCAGGTAGGATATGTCCATGGCAATTATGTTGAAAAAATACCTTCCTCTATTTTATTACCAAAAACCAAGGTTGATACTATTAACCCGAAATTTAAAGAAGTAATTTTCAATAATGATTCTTTCATTGGTGAAGCTGCAAGAGTAGATCAGGATTTTGTGCCGGATTTAAATCGTCTTGCTGAGTATGCCCTTCAATGTAAATTAAAAATTTGGGTGACATCATCGATAAGGCCACTAAATAATCAATTTAAAGGTGCGATAGTTAAGCCTGCATCACATAGCTGTCATCATATTGGTCATGCCATTGATATGAACTTATTTTTTGAAGGCAAAATCTTTAACTCTAAAATGATGCAAAAGGGCAATCATAAAAGTTTACCGGATAATATTCCAAAGTTCTTTGACTTAATAAGAAAGGATAAGGTTTTAAGGTGGGGTGGCGATTTTAGAATACAAGATACTGTTCATATTGATAATGATTTTTATCATAAACAAAAAATATTTTACTTGGCGAAATTAGATAACAGAGTATTGCAATTGAATGCCTGATAAAAATATGGTTTTTGTTTATGTTGGTTTGCTTATTTAATTTAAAGAAGAACTGGACGAAAATTCAGTTATTCGGAATTTTCAAATAACTACACAAGATGGGAAATTATATAAAACCAATTAAAATTAAAATAAGGAGGATATTATGTTTTACAAGAAAAAATTATTTGTTGTTGCACTGACTTTTATGGTGTTTTTAATGGCTCTATTTGCCAATGCCCAGACAGTTATTGTCGTATTGAAACAACCGCCCCCAAACCAGTGGCATGTTGAGGATATGTGGCAATTGACTCTTACAAACACTTTACAGGAATCTTGCAATGTTTACCTGTATGGAACGGTAGAAGAAGCAGATGCGGGATTGATTTTTGAAGGAACAAGTGCTTCATTTACATTGGAGCCAAATTATTCAGGACCTGTTTACCGGAGCGATCTGGAACCCGCAGATGTGGAATTTACGAATGACGATTATGAGGATATTGTTCAAAGAACCGGTACACTGCCGGCAGGAACCTACACAATCTGTATATATGTTAAAAGTGTTGACGGAGAGGATATGGGATATGACTGCAAAATACAGATAATTGCCCACCCATCACCACCGGAACTTATAAACCCTGTTGATGAGGCAAATGTAACGGAAGAACTTCCGGTATTTTTATGGCTACCGCCTATGCCTATAGATGAGTTTGTAACTTATAATATTAAGCTCGTAGAGCTTCTGGACAATCAGATACCAATAGAAGCGATGGAAGCTAATCCTGCATTTTATATCGAAGAAGATATTCCTGCAACCTCATTTCAGTTTCCTATTTCTGCAAGACCATTTGAATCAGGTATAAACTATGCATGGAAAGTAACAGCAATATCAGGCGATGGTTTGGTGATGGTGGAAAGCCCAGTGTGGAGTTTCAATTACGAAGCGGCGGTAGTGGTTATATATGAACCTATGCCCAATGAACTTATCTCTCCTGTAAATGGCCAAGTATATGATGGTCCTGCATCTCAACCATTAATCATGTTTAAATGGATGCCAATTGATATTACTGCGGTTAATGCAACACTAACAACTAACCCCATATCTATCTCCGAAGTATTTTATAATTTAATGATTTGGAAGTTACCAGATTATCTTGCGAAAAAAGTTGAAGAAGGGAATATACTTATCGAAGAAGACCTTTCAGACTTGGAACCATATTTTGTTAAAGAAGAAATTAAAGGAACATCTTGTATTTATCCTTATGAATTTGATTTAGTGGAGTTAATGTCAGGATATCATTATGCATGGCAAATACAAACATTTTGTGGGGTCGGGCAGCCAATCGGTAATAATCATGGAAAAAGTGAAGTTAGTACATTCTCTGTGAATTTAGAACAATTGGTCTCAAGTTTAGATTGTGATAGCATCAGGAAAATTTTAGACGATTTGAAGGCACAATTGAAAGCTAAAACAAAAAATTGCTTAGATAAAGCTGATAGACTAAATAGACTTAAAGACGATCTATCCCGCAATAAAAATATGTTGAATAATGCGAAAGAGAATAAAAAAACATTGGAAGAAAAACTAAATAAGCATGAGACTTCTTTCAGAAATGCATTTAACTATCTAAAGCAAATATTAGGCAACGAAGCTACACTAATTGAGTATAGTAATTCTGAAGATTTAAAACAAAAAGCAGTGGGACAAAATTATATTGGCAGTGGTGGTATTGCTATTCTCTTTAATGATGCACAGAGCATCTTGGATGCTTTTGATCGTTATAGTGCTGTAACCGGAGAAAATGTAGGTGCTTGTCTTAAAAAATTACGCAAACTCCGAAGTCAAAAGGAAAACACTAAAAATGCCTTACAAAATACTGAGAATAATATTCAAAAGCTAAATTCAAAAATAAAAAAATTGCAGAATAATATTTCAAGTCTATCAAATGAATTAAAAGCTTGTAGAGATGAAATCAAGAATCTTAATGATAAAATAGCAAATTTAATTGCTGCATATGAGGAATGCCAGTTAGCATTTAATGCGGCGATGCAAGAAGCCGAGAACTTGATAGAACATGTTGATGAAATGATAAATGACCCAAGCATCAACTTATCTTTAGATTCTCTTGATACTGATTTGAGGAAACTTCAAAGTGTTATTGATGATTGTTGTGGTACTGGTTGTGAATGTAGTGAAATGAGAAGTAGTCTGACACAGGCTCAGGAGCATCATCAAAACGCTAATGAATTTATGAAACAAGCGAAGGCAAAACTAAAACAGGCAAAAGAAAAAGTTAATACGGACCCACGTGAAGCAAATAGGTTGGCTGGGGAAGCATCTGAATTGGTAAGAAAAGCAAAAAACGAATTAGAAAAAGCAAAGAACAGTATCAAAGGATTAGCTGACAATAAATGTACACCTGGAACTATAAAGGATAAGAAAAAATACAAGAGATTTAAAATAACAAAAATAGTTGATGTAGGTTTAGTACCTCACGGGAAAAGTATTGCGGATTTCAAAAAGAGAATGAAAGATTATGAAAAAAGTGCTTCATGGATAAGCTGGGTATATAAATTATCGAGTGTTTTAGAAAATTTGGGCAACTTAATTAATAGTGCTTTTGAGTTTGTTTTAGCAGGCTTTGTAGATATAGCCCAGCCTGCAGATAAGAGTGAAATTGTTGATGCTGTCTTAGAGGCCTGGCCAAAAATTATTGAGGCAAATGAAGCAATGCAGATGTATTACATTGTGGAAGGATACTACGAAACCAAGGAAACATGGGAGGAGTGTGACGAGTGTTGTAAGTGGGTAAATAAAGAAGGTCCTGTTAGTAACGGTCCTACTGTCCAAAAAACAATACGAGCCAAATGGAAAATTATTAAAAGAGCTGGAGAGATTGATATGAGAGTGAAAACCAATATGAGTGCGGATAATCTTACAACACAATTAAAAAATTTAACAGTATGGCAATGTGAATAAACGGTCAGTATAACGAATTGGGGTTATATCTTTAAGATAACCCCTTTAGATATAAAGGAATGCAACAGGGTCAATAGCGATTTCGTATCCTTTGAAGAAAGTGTTTGAAACAAGAAATAGAAAATTTTATGAAAGAGGTGAAATAGAAAAAGCCTGTACCGAAAAGGGGAAAAATCATGAAATATCGAACGATTTTTAATATCTTTTTAATTATATTTATTGGAGGGAGCTTCTTGTTTCCCTACATACTTCAGGCACAGAATGAGACATCTCCAATACAGTTTCACGGCAGTAATAAACTTTTCGGTCAATATGCAAACCGTCAGGGAACAAATTCACAAATTCCGGCTTCATTATGGCGAAATGACCTGAATATGACCCTGACGGTTTACGGCATACCTATTTCATCCAGTTTTTTTATTGCATCCGAGCAAAGCGATTTCAGGCAAAGCATAAATAATTTCAGGGTATATTTTGATCTGAAAGCACTTGCAAAAAACAAAACCAAAGCTTTGGTAAACAAAAAAATGCCGGGATTTATGCGTTTTCTTTCCAGTTTCAAAACATTTGAAGTTGGAAAATGCCAACCCAATTACAATCACTTAACACTAAAAGGTATTTCAGTTTCGGGCGTAAATATTGAGTTTGCACCCGGAAAGTTTTATGCTGCCTTTTCTACAGGTAAAGTGAAAAGACACATAAAGCCTTCGCAATTTGTTAACAAACCTACTTATAAACAAAAACTTTTATTCGGTAAGATCGGTGTTGGTAAAAAGAGAGAAACACATCTTTACGTAACATTTATGCAGGTTGAAGATGAGGTTAAATCTTTACCTTCCTCTTTGGAAATTGATACTTTTAATGTAAAACCCCAGTCAAACTTTGTGTTGGGGACTGAGGGAAAACTCTCTCTTTTTAAAAAGAAATTCACAATAGAAGGCGAAGCAGCTGTTTCTTTACATACTTATGATACCCGCAGTCCTGCATTAATTAAAGATGATACCGACGTACCTTCCTGGCTGACAAACTATATAAATCCTAATGCAAGCAGTTCAATAGATTTTGCATATAATGTTAAATCAACACTGAAGTTGAAAACAACAAAATTATCGGGTGGTGTTAAAATGATTGGGGCAGGTTTTACCACACTCGGCAATCCTAATTTAATTAATGACAGGCTGATTTATGATGGAAGGATAGATCAGACTTTTGCAAAAAGGAAAATATCATTGTCGGTTTATTTTACGCAGAGAAGGGATAATCTTATAAACTGGAAAAATGACATTACTACCACAACTGCTTATGGCATAATCGCCGGATTCAGATTTAAGAAAATTCCATATTTACTGATCAGTTACACGCCTAATTTCCAAAAAATCGATAGTGACAGTCTGAACATGGAAAATTCGATTAATGTTTTTTCCGCAGTAACTGGTTACAATTATCCAATTGGCAATCTGAAATCGTTTACCGGTTTCAATTTTTTTTACCAGAATACTGAAACCTTTATGGATACTATTTCAAATCTTTCTAAAACAAAGACATATACGTTAAATGAAGTGCTTACTTTCAAAATCCCATTAAGTATTGCTGCTGCTGCAAGTTTTAGTAATTCTGAGTTTTCAGGAAAAAAACGGGATATTTTGTCTTTGACTTTAAGTGGTACACATCATGCTTTCAAGAAGAAGTGGAAAAATACAATGGGTGTTAGATACTCAAACCGGATTGATGAGCAAAAAAAGATCAGACTTTTCTGTAGCTCAAGAATGAAACTCTGGAAAGGTGGCAACCTTGATATCCGTATAGAAGAGAATATTTTCAGGGACAAGACTCAAGTTATAAAAAATTATGATGAATTTATTTTGATAGTTACGCTGTTGAGTAGGTGGTAATAATTTTATTAGTTCTTGTTTTTCGATAAAAATAAAAAATTTTATTGTATATTTACACATTAAAATAAAACCCAATATATTGAAAAAAAGAATTTTCCTTTTCCTTTTTCTGTTGCTTTCGCTGAATTTGTTTTCACAAACAAAAATTGATAGTTTGGAAAATAAATTAACAATTGTAAGCAATGAGGAAAAAGTAGAAGTTTTAAATGAATTAGCAGTAGCTTATAAAGATACCTTGCCTGAAAAAATGTTGGAATATGGTAAACAAGCTTTGAAATTGTCACAGCAAACTGATGATACCAATGGGAAAGCAAATGCCTTAACAAACATCGCATCAGCATATTACATGCTCAGCGATTATCCTAAATCTATAGAATTTTTCTTAGAATCTATCAATTTATTTAAAGAGATTGGGGATAGGAAGAATGTTGCCCACGACCTGAAAAATCCACTTGCAGTAATCATTAGCTTTGCTGAACTTTTGAATGACGAATACTCTGAATTGTCAGAAGAAGAAATCAAAGATTATATTAAGCAGATAGTTCAAGATGGTAATAAAATGAACAATATTATTAATGATTTGATTTTGTTTGCCAGTTTAAGAAAAATAGAAATTAATATCGGTATATTGAATATGAGCGATA
>DAOVNY010000168.1 GCA_030630005.1 Bacteroidales bacterium
AGGTGCAAAAGGCTTCGCCTATATCGGCCTTCTGAAAGTAATACAGGAAGCAGGATTGCGAATTGATTATATCGGTGGAACAAGCATTGGCAGTATTATGGCAGGACTTTATGCTATCGGATATCATCCCGATTCTATTGCTGCAATGATAAGAGAACAAAATTGGGATCATCTGCTTAAGGATGAAATAGACAGGAAATATATAGCTTATAATGAAAAGGAATTTGGTGAAAAATTTATTATTACACTTCCTGTTAAAGACAAAAAAATTGCTATAAGTCCCTCATTGTATCAGGGACAGGAGATAAATCTTTTACTAAATCATTATTTCTCATCGGCTTATAATGTTTACGATTTTAATAAGCTGCAAACCCCGTTTCTTTGTATAGGTACCGACCTGCTTACCGGAGAAGCAGTTGTTCTTGATAAAGGATACTTACCTATGGCAATTCGGGCAAGTATGTCTATACCAGGTTACTTTTCACCGACTGACTATATGGATTACTACCTGGTGGACGGAGGCGTTGTTGATAATTATCCTGCTAAAGAAGTTAAAGAAATGGGTGCTCAGATCATAGTAGGTGGTGATGTACAGTCAGGCTTAACAAAAAGCCCGGAAGAATTGAATTCATTAATAAAAATAATTGACCAGATAACTGCATATCATCGGGAGGAAGCAAATAAGCAAGGTTATGAGCTAACAAACCTGTACGTCCCGATAAAAATGAATTACGGCATAATGAGTTTTAATGAATATGATTCAATAATTGCTATAGGAGAGCGTGTAAGCAGGAAGTATTTTAACGAAATCAAAGCTTTGGCTGATTCGCTAAACGCTATTGAATATAAGCCCGTTAAAACATACAATACAAGGCCTCTTGACTCAATTTTTATTGATGATGTAATTTACAAAGGATATAATAAGATGCCGGTAAAATATTTTGAAAACTTTTTTGATGAAAAGGAAAATTCATACATCACTTTAAATGAAATTGAAGAAAATATCACTTTAATGTATGGTTCACGTTTCTTTAAACATGTATTTTACAAATTTGAACAAATAGGTGATAAAACCAATTTGGTTATAGATGTTAAAGAGGGCGACCCTGGTTACATATCGGCCGGAGTGCATTATGATAATGATTATTTGGGAAGTTTTTTGATAAACGGATCTTTCAGGAATGTACTTGGTAAGAGGACAAAACTGTTTACAGATCTTGTTTTAGGAATAAATCCGCGGTTAAGGGCATTGTATATAATTGATAATGGTGCCAAACCGGGCTTTGGTGTAAAGCTCAATTTATATTCTTTTGATTTCGATGATTATGATAAGAATGTAAAGATTAACACCTTTAATTATACAAATTATAAGAGTTCTGTATTTGTTAAATCTATTTTGAAGAACTTGTATAGCTTTAAAGTAGGTTTTGATTATGAATATTTCCAATTTAAGCAGGAATTTATTATAGATTCCTTAATGGATAAATACAAAGATTTTTCCAGCTATGGTACTTTATTTTTATCATTTAACGCAGATACAAGAAACCATTACTATTTCCCGACAAAAGGATTCAAATCCCAATTAAGATTTGAATATGTAATGCCTTTATCACATAACCGGGTAAATGAAGTTTTTAGTAATTCATTTGTTTGTTATATCAAATACGACCAAAATATAGAGTTAAGTAATAGATTTGTACTAGGTTCGGGCTTGTTTGCCGGAGGTGTTATCAGGCAAAATGATATTGTTCCTTTTCAGCATTGTTTCGCTGCCGGAGGTTTAAATCCAAATAATTATGTTGATACTTATGTTGATTTTACCGGTGTACATTTTATTCAGAGTTTTGGATATTATATGGGAATTGTAAGAATGAAACTTCAATATAATTTTTTCAAAAAGATGTACTTTATACTTAGGGCAGATGCCGGTGCCAATGAAATGGAGATTAAAGATGTTTTTAAACCTGAGAATTTCATGTGTGGATATGGACTCACTTATAGTTATGATAGTTTTATAGGCCCTGTAGAATTTACTGTTATGGGCTCAAATCTTAATCCAAAACCTATGTTGTTTATTAATCTTGGTTTTTGGTTTTGATAATTATAAAAAAACTTACTTTAAAATGAAAAAAATTGTAATAAATATCTTTTTTTTGTTTCTCTTGTTGTTTGGGATTAATTTTCATCAAACAATATTTTCTCAATCATTTCAAATCAGTACATCAGAAGGATTAGGAACAAAACTATTTATCGGTAAAAACAATCAAAAATTTAAGTTAGATAAAATTAAACCGATTTTCTCCTTTGAAGTTAATGATTCGCTTTACAAATCAATTAATGCCTTTACTATTACAGATAAAAACGGATTTGAATTTGATTTCGGAAATGGAATAACAGGAAGATTATCTATTGATTTTGAATTTTCAAAAGCATGGAAAGCTAATCTTTTAATTAAAAACAATACTGAAGATACTTTGGATATTTCAAATGTTGTGCCATTTGGTCAGTTGAATGAGCATATTTATATTACTGCTTCGGGTCCGTGGGCATTGGCAAGAACAAAAATATTCAGATCAAATCTTGGTCCTGTCGGAGTTATTCTGCCTGACAATGCATGGGAAATGGGTTATTGTGCTTTCAAAGTTAGTGAGGATAAATCCGTTTGTGCAATTGCCCGCAGGGGCAACGTGGAAAATGCTGCAAAAAGGCGATATAAAACTGTTTTATATCCTGGAGGCAGTGTTAATTATACAATTTATGCAGACCAATATTCAGGTGAATGGCAGAACGGATTAAAATTAATGTTCAGCGAAAGATATCTTTATGACCTGGAAGAATTTGATAATTCGCTTTTTGAAAGAGAAGACTTGAGCTGGATTCGTAATAAATACTTAATGACACTCCAGTTTGCCTGGGATCAGAATTATTATGACTGGGAAAAAGCAAAATATAATTTTAAAGAATTTTTAAAAGAAGGAAAGAAATATTTCGGTGGATATGATATTTTCGGAATTTGGCCTACATGGCCTGCTCTGGGTGTTGACCAAAGAAACCAATGGGACTTATATGAAGATTTACCCGAAGGACTTAAAAAGATGAAAGAGCTTTCGGAATATGCTAAAAAAAACGGAACGGCATTTTTTATTGAATACAATCCCTGGGATAAAAGTACCCGTAAACAAGACCCTTATGAAGGTATGGCACGTTTGATAGAAGCAGTAAATGCTGATGGTGTTGTCCTTGATTGTCATGGTAGTTCAAGTGAAAAATTACAAGAAGCAGCAGACAGTATAAAACCCGGAATTATTATGTACAGTGAAGGCATGGCAGTTGTAAAAGATATGCCCGGGATAATTTCAGGCAGGGTTCATGATGCCATTTTTATGCCTCCGCCATTAAATTTAAACAAACTTATCAAACCCGACTTTGCAATATTCAGAGTTTGTCAATTGAGTCAGGGACGGATACAAAGGGAAATTGCAGTTTCATTTTTTAACGGAATTGGAATTGAACTTAATACCTTTGCACCGGGAAGACCCGATTGGATGGATGAGGAATATAAATACCTTGGACGAACTACAAAATTACTAAGAGAGAATACACTGACATTTAATAGTTTAAGCTGGACTCCTTTAATTAAAACTTTAAGTGATAGTATTTGGGTTAACAAATGGCCTGCGAAAAATAAAACCATTTATACAATTTACAGTTTAATTCCTGAAGGCTTTGATAGTCCTTTATTTGAAGAAAATATTTCTTCAGAATATCATTTTGTAAGTCTTTGGAACCATAAAGAGCTTTTATTAGACACAATTTACAACAAAACTTATGTTCCGGTTAAAACAAATGCTTTTGACAAATCATGGCTTGGCACACGAAGGGAAGGAAATATTGATTGTATTGCTAAGTTCGGAAATTTGTTAAAAGTAGATTTAAATTTCGATACATTGATTTTTCAATCGGATACCGGTACAAAAATCAGTGTTTATACAGGTAATCCATCATATCAAACAAATTTTAAAGATTTCACAACAGAAAAACAAAAGTTAAAACTGTATGATATTTTCGGAAGATATGAAGGAAAATTTGTTGTGCAGCTTTTTGATAAAAACGAATTGATTGACGAAAGAATTGTTTATATAAAACCAGGAACTCCACGTTTAATAAGTAAAGTAACCAAAACCAAATTTTCAGCAAAACATCCTAAAAACATGCTTGAAATTCCTGCCGGTGAATTTACTTTTAAAATTGAAAAGAATTGGTCATTCATTCCTTACCCCGATTATTCCGAAGCACATAAAATAGAAATGAATTCATTTTTTATGGATAAATATCCGGTAACTAACAAGCAATTTTATAAGTTCATTAAATCATCTAAGTATATTCCCGAAGACACAACAAATTTCTTAAAACACTGGAAACACGGGAAATATCCGAAGAATGAAGAAAATTACCCTGTTGTTTATGTTAGTTATAAAGATGCACAAGCTTATGCTGAATGGGCTGGTAAACGCCTTCCCACAGAAATTGAGTGGCAGTATGCTGCACAGGGCTTTGACGAAAATAAATGGCCATGGGGCAATAATTTTGACTCAACAAAATGTAATTATGCACTTGGTTTTCCGACCCCTGTAAATGCTTTTAAATCCGGGAAAAGTCCGTTTGGGATTATGGATATGGTTGGTAATGTATGGCAGTTAACCAATGATGTTTTTGATAACGGAAGTTATTATTTTGTCATCATGCGCGGTGGCAGCTATTATAAGCCGACTTCAAGCTGGTGGTATGTTCAGGGCGGTCCTCAGCAGTTGGATAAAAGCCAGATGCTTTTACTTGTTTCACCTGGTTTTATCAGAAATGCAACTGTGGGTTTCAGGTGTGTGAAGGATAGTTTTTGAGAAAAAGAGAAAATGAGAAAATGTATTTTTTAAGCAATTAGTAAATGACTGAAGGTTCAATTTTATTTCAAATCCGTTTTTTGCAATACTGTCATACAATAGTCATTCGATGGTCATCCATACGGACTTCCTTCGGTCGTTTGCTTCGCTGCCTGCCCCGTAAAATACTTTTAAAACTTATATTGAGAAAGAAATTGTGGAAAAAGTTGTGATATTAATTATTTTATTTATCTTTGATAGATGTATAATTGTATTTTAGTTAAATATTTAACAATCATCAAAAAAAAGAAAGGAATCATCATGAGTACTGAAATCA
>DAOVNY010000005.1 GCA_030630005.1 Bacteroidales bacterium
AGGCATTACCCCAGATTAGTAAAATCAAATGCCATAGCAGGAGTTGAAATACATAGGAGAGTAGTTAAAAAATCTTTCGAAAAACATTTTCATTTTGATTTATTAAACAAGAATAAAACTAAATTAGATATTACCGGTGAAGCTTATATTATTTCATCTTCTCATCAATTAATTTATAATATGATGATTGTTCAAATAAATGATGATGGATATTATCGTGGGATTATTCATTTACGGCAAATGTATGACTTATTATTACTTTCAAAAAATAAAAACACTCTTCAAATAATTCAGGAATATGGGCATTATTTTCATAAATTGAATATTTGTCTTGCTCTATCTTCAAAATTTATGGGTAATCCAAAGAATATAACTTTTGAAGAAAACAAAAAAACAAAACGCTATTTAGCTATATTATTCTTTTTTTATAAACATACTAAGCTTTTTAAAGCTTTCAGAATTGTGATTTATCTTGGATGGCGTTTTTTGAACTATTTTATACAGATTGCACAATCTTTTTATAAAAAAGAAATGAGAATGTCACTTTATAATAGGCTAAGCAACCCTTCCTGGTATAAAAAACATCTGCTTTCGTATAAAAAAATGAGTTAGATAATTGTTGATTTGATAAACATGCATACTCCCTATAAGTAATTGCTACGGTACAACCACCTCCACCACTTGGTGGAAATCACGGATTATCAGGAGATCAGGAAGCACCAATTGAAAGCGGTTTATTTATTTTGCAGAAAAGCCGGTTTAAACATTCAAAACTCAACATGCAACGACCAAAGGGAGTCCGTATGAAGCGAAGCAAATCCGTATGGATGGATATTCAACGATTAAAGGGAGAGTTCGTAATGATTTTTAATATTTCTGCTTTTAAATTGTTTATTGATTGTTGAATGTTGCTTATTGAGTGTTTTTTCTAAATCCCAACATTTTCCTTAACTTTTGCAATAAAAATATCGTTCATAGAAGGGATAATCTCGTTTATCGAATTTATTTTTACGTGAGGGACAAGAACTTTTATCAGATCATTTGAGCTTGCATTATCCGCAATTTTAATTTTCACTTTAGTGAAGCCGTTTTCTGAAGTCTGATCTTTTAATTCAAAATCATTATTTAATAATGAAAAAATATTTTCCTGATATCCTGAAAAAGTGATCTCAAAAGTATTTGATTTATATTGATTTTTAATTTCATACATTTTCCCGTCAAGGATTTTTTTTGAGTTATTGATAAGTGCAATATGATCGCATAGTTCTTCTACAGAAGCCATATTATGAGTAGAGAAAATTATGGTAGCTCCGTTTTTTCTCAGTTTCAAAATTTCATCTTTAATAAGATTAACATTTATAGGGTCGAAGCCACTGAACGGTTCATCAAAAATAAGTAGTTTAGGTTCGTGCAAAACAGTTACAATAAATTGTATTTTTTGCTGCATTCCTTTCGAAAGCTCCTCCACTTTTCGATTCCACCAGGGAAGAATATCAAATTTATCAAACCAGTATTTTAGTTTTTTTATAGCATCGTGTTTTTCAAGTCCTTTGAGTTGTGCGAGGTACAAAGCCTGTTCACCGACTTTCATTTTTTTGTACAATCCTCTTTCTTCAGGAAGATATCCAATATCTTTAATATGTGAAGATGAAAGTTTTTTCCCTGAAAAATATAATTTACCGGTATCGGGTGCGGTGATCTGATTTATTATCCTGATAAATGTTGTTTTACCTGCTCCGTTTGGACCAAGCAATCCGAAGATGCTTTTTTCGGGAACTGAAATGCTAACATCATCAAGTGCTTTGTGATTAGCAAATTGTTTGCTTATATTGTTTGCTTTAAATAATTCCATAGGTTAACTAAAATATTCTCTCATTCTATCAAAGAAACTTTTGTCTTTGCTTGTAGGTTTTGGTTTGAAATTTTCGGACTTACCTAATTTTTCGAGTATTTCTTTTTCATCTCTCGAAAGGTTTTTTGGAGTCCACACATTAATATTTACAAGCAGATCACCTCTTCCGTAAGAATTAATATCCGGCAATCCTTTTCCTTTCAACCTCAGTACTTTTCCTCCCTGAGTTCCGGGGGTAACTTTTATACGCACTTTACCTTCTATTGTAGGAATCTCAATTGAAGATCCAAGTGCAGCATCGGTAAAACTGATAAATTTGCTATACAATAAATTTGAGCCGTCTCTTACAAGTTCGGGATGATGTTCTTCTTCGATAAGCACTATCAAATCGCCGGGGACTCCGCCACGTGCTCCTGCATTACCTTTACCGCTGACAGAAAGCTGCATTCCTTCGGCTACTCCGGCAGGAATTTTCAGGGTAATTACTTCTTCGCCTTTTATTATTCCGTTACCCGCACATTCGTGACATTTTTCTGCAATTGTTTGTCCTTCGCCACCACAAGTGGGGCAAGTTGAGGAGGTCTGCATCTGACCAAGGAAAGTATTTGATATTCGGGTTACCTGACCTGTGCCATGGCATGTTGGACAAGTGCTGTATGAAGAACCTGCTCTGGCACCCGAACCATTACAACTTTTACATTCGACATATTTTCTGACTTTGATTTTCTTTTCTGCTCCTTTGGCAATTTCCTCAAGTGTTAGTTTTACTTTTACTCTAAGGTTCGATCCTCTGTTAACTCTTCTTCTTCGTCCTCCGTAAGAGCTTCCAAAACCACTAAATCCACCTCCGAAAGCACCGCCAAAAATATCTCCAAACTGACTGAAAATATCTTCCATCGACATGCCGCCGCCGCCAAAACCACCACCATTAGCTGCACCTTTCAATCCGGCATGACCAAACTGATCGTATCTGCTTCTTTTATTTGGATTGCTAAGTACCTCATAAGCTTCGGCTGCTTCCTTGAATTTATCTTCAGCTGTAGGATCATTCGGGTTTTTATCAGGGTGATATTTTAATGCTTTCTTACGATATGCTTTTTTAATCTCTGCTTCACTTGCATTTTTCGAAACTTCCAGTATTTCGTAATAATCTCTTTTTGACATGTCGAATTATTTAGTCGAATTCTTCTGTTTATTTTCCTATAATAACTTTTGAATACCTGATAACTTTCCCTTCAAGTAAATAACCTTTCTCAATTTCATCAATAACTTTACCTTTCATGCTCTTTTTGGGAGCAGGTATTTGAGTTATTGCTTCATGAAAATCAGTATCAAACTCCTTACCAATTGCTTCTATTTGTTCCATGCCTCTGTTTTTTAAGGCTGTCATTAGCTTATTGTAAATAAGTTTGATACCGTCTATCGTATTATCGTTTTTTTCGGTTTCATTCAAAGAATTCATTGCTCTTTCAAAATCATCAAGAACAGGAAGTAAAGAAATAATAACATCTTTAGAAGCAGTTTTTCTTAAATCTTCCTTTTCTTTTAAAGATCTTTTTCTAAAATTATCAAATTCAGAATATAATCGAATGAATTTATTGTTTAGCTCGTTATTTTTTTCTTTTAGTTCTTTAATTTCCTTATTTAATTTTTTCTCCTTACTCTCACTTTTCTTTACAGTTTTTTTGCTTTTTGCTTTTTTTGAGGAAGATTTTTTTTCGCTTGTTTTGCCTTTTTCTTCTTGCTTAGTTTTATCAGCTTTATTTTCTTGTTCCAAACCTTCCTTCGCAATCTTTTTATCTTCTGCCATATTTATTATTCATTAGAAAAAATTCATAATTATTATTTCTTTTATTTGAAATAAATAATGCCAAACAAATAATTTGCCAAGTGTACAATTACGACAAATTGTCAGAGGGAAAGTATTAAAATTTTTGTAACTGATCAGTGATTAAATTAATACTTAAAATTTCTTAAAAAATATTATTGAATTGGGAAATAGGGAATAACTCCATACATTCTCTATCAATTACAACCAATTACAATGAATTACAACCAATTACTATCACTCATATACCCTTATTTTCTATAAATTTCAGCACCAATATTTCTTAATCTTTCATCAATATTTTGATATCCGCGGTCAATTTGTTCGATGTTATGGATAATGCTGGTTCCTTCGGCAGAAAGAGCCGCAATAAGCAGTGCAACTCCGGCACGAATATCAGGCGAAACCATTTCTATTGCTTTAAGAGGATATTTGCGATTTAGTCCTATAACTGTTGCTCTGTGTGGATCACATAGAATGATTTGTGCACCCATATCAATAAGTTTATCAACAAAAAACAAGCGGCTTTCAAACATTTTCTGATGAATTAAAACACTGCCTTTTGCCTGAGTTGCAACAACTAATATTATACTTATCAGATCGGGGGTAAAGCCAGGCCATGGAGCATCGGCAACTGTCATTATTGAACCGTCCATAAATGTTTCAACTTCATATTCTTCTTGTTCGGGAATAAACAGTTCATTATCCTTTTTCTCGATTTTTATCCCCATTCTTTTAAAAATATCAGGAATTATCCCCAGACTGTTAAAGTCAATGTTTTTAATAGTGATCTCCGATTGAGTCATGGCAGCCAGTCCAATAAAACTTCCGACTTCAATCATATCTGACATTAATTCGTGATTGCATCCGTTAAGATGATCAACGCCATCAATCGTTAATAAATTTGAACCGATACCATAGATTTTTGCTCCCATTTTGGTGAGCATTTTACAGAGTTGCACTAAATACGGTTCGCAGGCAGCATTAAAAATTGTTGTCCTGCCTTTTGCCATTATTGCAGTCATCAGAATATTAGCAGTTCCGGTAACCGAAGCTTCGTCAAGAAGCATATATGTTCCCTTTAGTTGTGAGGCATCAACTTTATAAAATGTATTGTTTTTATCTGAAGTAAATTTTGCTCCGAGTTTTTGTAATCCAATGAAATGTGTGTCCAGGCGACGTCTGCCTATCTTGTCACCGCCGGGGTGGGAGATATATCCTTTTCCAAACCTTGCCAATAATGGTCCTAATATCATTATTGATCCACGAAGAGAAGCACCTTCTTTTTTGAATTCAGGGGATCTTAAATATTCAAGATCAATATTATCAGCTTGAAAATCGTATTCATGACCTCCTTTTTTTTCTACTTTAACGCCAAGTTCCCTTAGAATATTTATTAATTTATTAACATCCTGTATATTAGGAATGTTTTTGATGTTAATTTTTTTGGATGTGAGCAGTGTGGCACAAAGAATTTGGAGAGCTTCATTTTTAGCTCCCTGAGGAGTAATTTCACCCTTTAGTTTTTTACCACCTGTGATTTCAAAAATACTCATGCTCTTATTTTATGTCAAAAGTAAGAAAATGAATTAAACCCTGTTTATGATATTCTTCTTCGAGGTTTATAACTACCGTTTGATGGATTGTTTCTTGGGTTTGTTGTTCTTCTTTTTCTTGTTTTGAAAAGAATTTCGCCGGTTGAACTTAATTCGTATTGATCAGGATTAATTTGGTTTTTTGATAAGAGAGAAATATGATCTTTTATCATTTCGTCTTGAACCGAATTTCTGTTCCATAATAAATATGATTTTTTCAGATGATTAGCCAAGAAATTGATGAGTGCAACTTTTTCCGGACCTTCTTCATATTCAGTAGCTTTCTCAAGCATTTTAACAATATTATTACCATAATGTTTAAAGCGAATATTGTTTTCTGAATATTTGAGCCTTTCGGGTTTTGTTTTTGATAATTCTTTTGGTGGTTTTGGAAATAGGGAGTCCACATCAAGTTTAAAATCTGAGATTACATGTAAATGATCCCATAATTTATGTCTGTAATCAGTTGAATCATAAATATTGGGGTTTGATTTTGCCATGATGTCAATGATAAGATGAGCAATTTTTGTGCGTTCATCTTTGTCTTTTTCTTCCATTGCCCAAGAAGCCATTTTTTGAACATTTCTTCCATATTCTGGAATGATCAGTTTTTTTCGTGCGGTGTTATATTCCATCGGTTTATCTGTTTGTAAAAGCTTATTTGCTTGATTTTTTTTTATTGGTAAATGTCATATTTATTATTCTGGTAGTTTTTTTCTCCATAACCAGGTTAGGAGTTATTTATAAAGTTTTTCCCGGAATTAACTGCAAAGTTAATAAAATTAATTTGAAGAACAAATTAATTAATTGATTTTTATTTTGGATTTATAATATTTTTGATATTTCCCTTATTTCCCGTAATTCTATAACTGCTTTTTCAGATCAAGCAAAAATTCTTTCATAGATTTCAAAGATTTTACAATTTCTATATTTTTCACAGTATCTTCTTTGTTTTCTGTAAGTTTTGTTTTTGCTCCGTTAAGAGTATAGCCTCTTTCTTTTACAAGATGATAAATAATATGGAAATTATTAACATCAATTTGCGTAAATAATCTGTTACCTTTTTTATTTTTTTTGGGTTTTATTACATCAAATTCTTTTTCCCAAAAACGAATTAATGATGTATTTACATCAAACATTTTTGAAACTTCGCCGATAGTATAATAAAGTTTTTCAGTCACTTTTATTTATTAATCCATTGATTGAGAGGGCAGTATTGAAAGCTCCAACATTTTTTCGTATTCTTCAGGTGTAAGATCGTTAAAGAAATAATGTATTGGATCTACAGTTTTACGATCTTTTTGAACCTCATAATGTAAGTGAGGAGCGGTAGATTTTCCGGTATTTCCAACAGTAGCTATTAGTTGCCCTCTTTTTACTTCTTGCCCTCTTTTTACTTTAAATTCGTGAATATGAGAATAAAGTGTGCGATATCCGTATCCATGATCAATGATCAAAATATTACCATAACCTCTTCTCGAATGTCGTAAATATTTGACAACTCCGTTTCCTGTTGCGTATATTTCGGTGCCTATTGGTGCAGAAAAATCAACTCCGGAATGGAATTTCTTGACCTTATAAAAAGGATCGGTACGATAACCGTAATACGAAGAAATTCTTTTCAGATCGATGTTACTGACCGGCTGAATTGCAGGAATACAAGCAAGCATTTCGGTTTTATTTTTAGCCATATTAAAAACCTCGTCAAAAGATTTTGATTGTATATAAAGCTGACTTGTAATTTTATCAAGTTTTTTTGTAGTCTCAATAATTAATTCTGAATTTCTAAATCCGTCAAGTTTTGCATACCTGTCAGCTCCACCATATCCGGCTTTTCTGATTGAACTTGGAATAGGTTCGGCTTCAAAGATAACCCTGTAAATATTATCATCCCTATTTTGAATATCAGCCAAAACTGCTGATATATTATCAATTTGATCGTTTAAAATACTATATTGAAATTTCCATTGTTCAATTTCTCTTTTTTGCATTCTTTCTTTGGGGGATTCGAGAAAATTATAAGCAATCATTACAACAACAAAGGCAAAAACTAAAGTAGTTGCAATAAAAGAAAATATTTTTATCAGCCAGGTTTTTGTAGATATCTTTACTTTATCATAAGATAAAGTCCGTGGATTGTATTTATATTTGGTTTTTGGCATAAGATATTCAAAAAGACAAAAAAGTACATACAATTATTGCATGAACAAATGCAAATTTAATTAAATAAACTAAATTTGCAAATAAACTGAACAAAAACTATAATACAAATTTCTTTAATTGTAGTTTATTTGAAACCACATAGTTAAATTATTATAAATTTGTAAAGTTTATGCGTTTCAGTATAAAAAAGATTAACAATTTTTGTTTAAAAATATATTTGTATGGATTCTCCCCAAATAAGAAAAACATTTTTGGAATTTTTTAACTCTAAAGGACATCATATAGTCCCTTCTGCACCAATGATTACAAAAAACGATCCTACTCTTATGTTTATAAATGCAGGCATGAACCAATTTAAAAATGTTTTTTTAGGAAATTCGCCAATTATACATAAAAGAATAACTGATACTCAGAAATGCTTGAGAGTTTCGGGAAAACATAATGATTTGGAAGAAGTTGGTCGCGATACATACCATCACACAATGTTCGAGATGCTTGGCAACTGGTCGTTTGGCGATTATTTTAAAAAAGAAGCAATTGAATGGGCATGGGAATTACTTACCAAAGTTTACAAAATTAACGAAGATAACCTTTATGTAACTTTTTTTGAAGGCGATAAAGATGATGATCTGGAAAAGGATGAGGAAACATATTTATATTGGAAAAACATTGTAGCCGAAGAAAATATTCTTAACGGATCGAAAAAGGATAATTTCTGGGAAATGGGTAATACAGGTCCTTGCGGTCCATGTTCCGAAATTCATGTTGATATCCGCAGCGAAGAAGAAAAAGCAAAAATTCCCGGAAAGGAATTGGTAAATAAAGACCATCCCGAAGTTATTGAAATATGGAATTTGGTTTTTATTGAATTTAACCGAAATGCAACCGGAAAACTTGAGGCTTTGCCCGCAAAACATGTTGACACGGGTTTGGGTTTTGAACGTCTTTGTATGGTAATGCAAGGAGTTAAATCAAATTATGATACTGATGTTTTTCAACCAATAATTAAGGAAATTGAAAAACTTTGCAATAAAAAATACGGCGAAAATAAAGATATAGATATTGCTATGCGTGTTGTTGCCGATCATTTAAGAGCTGTTGTTTTTGCTATTGGCGACGGACAATTACCTTCGAATACCGGTGCGGGTTATGTTATCAGACGAATACTTAGAAGAGCAGTAAGATATGGATATACATTCCTTGATTTTTCCGAAGCTTTTATTTATAAATTAATCCCATTGCTTGTTGAGCAAATGGGAGATACTTTTCCTGAAATACGCAAACAACAAGATCTGATACGAAAAGTTATTGCCGAAGAAGAAATTGCATTTTTAAAAACTCTTTCTCAAGGGATAAAAAAGTTTGATAAGTACATTTCCCGACAAGGAAAACAAAAAACTATTGATGGTGATTTTGCATTTGAACTTTTTGATACATTTGGATTTCCAATTGACCTGACTAAGCTGATGGCTGAAGAAAAAGGCTGGACAGTTGATATGGATGGTTTTGAAAAAGGATTGAAAGCTCAAAAAGACCGTTCGAAAAAAGCAGCAACCGTAGAATCTGAAGACTGGATAATTTTATCACAAAACAGCAATGAGACTGAGTTTACCGGATATGAACAACTTACTGCTGAAGCTGAAATAATAAAATACAGAAAAGTTAAAGCAGGAAAAAATGAATTTATTGAGATAGTTTTGAATAAAACTCCTTTTTATGCAGAATCGGGAGGGCAGGTTGGAGATAAAGGATATTTTTTGATGAATGATGATAAAATTTATATTGATGATACAAAAACCGAAAATAATCTTATAATTCACATAACAAAAAAACTTCCGCAAAACATAAGTAAAAATATTACAGCCGTAGTAAATTCAGAAAAACGACAACAAACAACAAATAATCATACGGCAACACACCTGATGCATTCTGCTTTGAAAGAAGTTTTGGGTCATCATGTTGAGCAAAAAGGTTCGCTTGTAGAACCTGACAGACTGCGTTTTGATTTTTCGCATTTTTCAAAACTTTCGGATGAAGAAATTATAAAAGTTGAAAAAATTGTAAATCATAAAATACGTAAAAACATTCAACTTGACGAAAAATGTGATATTCCTTTTAATGAAGCAAGAAAAATGGGAGCTACTGCTCTGTTCGGAGAAAAATACGGTGATAAGGTTAGGGTAATAACATTCGATAAAAACTTTTCGGTAGAACTTTGTGGAGGTACTCATGTTAGTTCAAGTGGTAAAATAGGGATGTTTAAAATAATTTCGGAAAGTGCAATTGCTGCAGGTATTCGCCGGATAGAAGCAATAACAGCCGAAAAAGCCGAAGAGTATGTAATTAAGCAATTTGAAACTATCAATAAAATTAAAGAACTCATTAAAAATCCTAATGATGTAATTCTTGGCATTAAAAATCTCATCGAACAAAATACCATTCTACAAAAAGAGATCAATAAACTTAAAAAAGGAAAAGTAAATGAGATCATTAAAGAACTTTCTGCAAAAGCAGAAAAAATAAACGGTATTAATTTTATCTCTGCAAAACTTGATATTGACATGAACACCGCAAGAGATATTGCATTTAATCTCAATAAAAAGGTTAAAGATATGTTTCTTGTTTTGGGAACAAGCCAAAAAGGTAAAGCAAACTTAACAATTATGATCTCTGAAAATATTGTTGAAAGTAAAAAATTACATGCCGGAAATATTATTAGAGAGATATCAAAAGAAATAAAAGGCGGTGGAGGCGGGCAAGCCCATTTTGCAAGTGCAGGTGGAAAAAACCCACAGGGAATTAATAACGCTATTGAATTAGCAAAAACTAAGATCAGTTATAATAACTAACAATTTAACTGTTAATAAGTTCTTATTATTGAGTTTAAGAAAATATAAATTTTTTATAAATTTACCGTCATAATGCAAATTTTTTGCTTTGGTACTTTGATGTTAAATTAGAATTAATAAGCCTATGCGTATAAAGAGCCTCATACTTTCAGCCATAATTATCTTATTTGGAACAATAGTATATTCGCAACAATCAGATGAAGAGACTCAGTTATCTTATTCAACCATCAGTGGCATACAATCCAAATTAATAAATGCGAAGGGATGGACATTGCAGGATAACGGCAGATGGGCAAGTGTAAATAATATTATCCCTCATTCTAATTATAAAACCAATAAAAGACCTTCTCCGAGATTCAAATTAGGACAGGAAAATTTCACTGAAATGCAGTTGCGAAAAGTATTGATTGACGACAAACAATACAATGTTTTGGTTATTGAGTATAAAGATGGTGAATATGAATTTCCACTACTTGAAGAAGGATGGAGCAGTTATCGTTCAGCTTTGTTTTATGTTTTTAGAGCGGAAAATTTGCTTAAAGTTTTACCCGAAGAAGTTGAGTTTAACAAACCTTATGCAGTCAATCTCAACGTTTATTGTTATGGAATAGTTGAAAATTATGACCCTGTAATAATAGGCGATAAGATTGTTAATAAGATCACAAAAACACAAGGGCTTACAAATTACAATCAGGCAAATCTTATTTGGGCAGTTTATCCGGTTTTCATAGATGGAAAAAAAAGCTGTCGTTTTAAGCTGATAAAATCTTATGTCACAAAACATTTATATACCTTTTATACTGATCCAAGGCATTTAAAAGACCTATTTAAACATTCGTTTTACGAAACTAACTATCATACTTTTAAAAATTTTATAAGAGGCGCACAGCAGAATATTATTCCTATGGGTGAGCAATTGTCTGATTTTCAAAATCATTATAATTGGGGAATGTTAAATTATCAATCCGGTAATTTCGATATAGCAATTGAAGAATTCAACAAAGCAATAGAATTTGAACCTAATGCCGAAGTTTCGATGTTATATTCTTACCGTGGCATGTCAAAAATAAAACTTGATAAATTTCATGAAGCTATTGAAGATTTTGATAAAGCAATTGAAATAAAACCCAAAGAAGTGTCTGAATACTCCAATTGGATAAAAAACTATTTTAACCGTGGTGTAGCAAAATTTTATATTAACGATCTTGAGGGGGCATGCCAAGATTGGAATAAATCGTATGAACTCGGTTTTGGAGTTGCCCTGGAATACTTAAATAAGTATTGTGCTTATTAATACTTGTATAAAATGATGAAAAATAAATCTAATTTTTTATTACTATTTTCTCTTTTCGGTTTTTTGCTGTTAGCAAGTTCTTCGTCATACTCTCAAGAATATGAGGAAACCGATAAAAGCTTTTTCACCAATTGGAGAATTAATATTAATGGGGGTTTAAACCTGTTTTATGGTGATATACAACAATATAGATTTGCTCCTTATAATGAGGATTATCGAATTGCATACGGTTTATGTTTACACAAACAAATATCACCTGTTTTTAGTTTTGGCGGACAATTATTAAACGGTAAATTACATGGAACAAGAATAAATACTGTTTCCGGAATAAACCCAATCGGGGTATATTTTGATTCAGATGTTTTTGAATATAATTTGAACTCAACAATAAATTTCAGTAATTTGATTGGTGGATTTAATCCTTACCGGAAATTTTCGATTTACGGATTGGCAGGTATAGGATTTTCTAATTGGCAAACCGAAGTAAAAGATTATAATACCGGTGAAGTATTAAGAAGAAGCGGATTTGTTGGAAGGGGTCCAAACAAAAGGACTACAGAAATAGTTATTCCCATAGGAATGGGATTTAAATTTGAGCTTGGTAATAGCTTGAGTATTAATTTTCAAAGCACAATCAGGGGAGTTAATTCCGACAGACTTGACGCAACTGTTAGTTGTAAAAAACACGATTATTATAATTATACATCCTTAGGTCTTTCGTATTATTTCAATAATTTGAATATTTCACTTGTTAATCCTGAAAAAAGACAGGCTAAATACCAAAGGAAAGTGGAACTTGAAGCAAGAAGAGATATGAATGCATATAATAAGAGAGTGAAACTTGATAAACGCAAAACTCAAAGACTTGATATGGAAATAGAAAAACGTGAAAAGCGTGAACAGATAAATAAACAAAAAGCAAAAACCAAATCGTATCGCGACTTATCTCCACAAGCTGTTGAATATGATATAATCAGCATTTCTCCTTCTTATTCAAGCTCTATAAAACCACCAAAAACCACCATCGGAATTGCAAAAACTGAAGAAGAAGCACCTTTACAGAGAGAAACAATTATTGATGAAGGAAAGTTTATTATTACAGGAAGACAACCCTCACATATAATAACCACTATTACACCTCAAACTCAACAATCAGGAACAATAATCCGATCTCAAACAGAATATATTAATCAAGGTCAAATTCCACAATCGGGAGTAGTTTTTAGAGTTCAGATATTGGCTAAATACCAGAAAAGAGTAAACACTCAACAACTTGCAAATTCATATAATATTAATGAAACAATTGTTGAAGAATACATTAATGGTTATTACAAATACACTGCAGGGATGTTTTACAATTATAATAATGCAGTTGATTACAAAAATAAATTAAAAAACAAAGGAATTGCAGGAGCATTTATAATTGCGTACAGAAATGGTGTACGAGTACCGTTAAGTAGTGTTAGATAAAATAAAGATTGCTATTTCAAGAACTTAAAGTCTTTTCCAAGGTATCTTGCTGAATCTCCAAGAATTTCTTCTAATCTCATTAACTGATTATATTTTGCAATCCTGTCTGATCTGCTGGCTGAACCGGTTTTTATTAAACCTGTATTTAAAGCAACTGCAAGATCGGCAATTGTTGTATCTTCTGTTTCACCCGAACGGTGGCTGATAACGGCAGTATATCCATTTCGGTGTGCCATATTAACAGCGTCAATAGTTTCGGTCAGAGTTCCTATTTGGTTAACTTTAATTAAAATTGAATTAGCTATTCCAAGATCAATACCTTTTTGCAAACGTTTGGTATTAGTAACAAAGTTATCATCACCAACAAGCTGGATCTTATCACCTAATTTATCTGTCATCAATTTCCATCCATCCCAATCATCTTCTGCCATACCATCTTCAATAGAAATTATCGGATATTTTTTCACCCAATTCACCCAATAATCAACCATTTGATCAGGAGTAAGTTTTTCTCCTGTTGACCATTTAAGATGATACACATTTTCTTCAGGAATAAAATATTCTGATGATGCAGGATCAAGTGCAATATAAACATCTTCACCTGGTTTATAACCTGCTTTTTCTATTGCTTGTAATACTAACTGAACTGCTTCTTCGTTAGATTTCAGGTTTGGGGCAAATCCACCTTCATCACCAACATTAGTTGAATATCCATTTTTCTTCAGAACAGCTTTCAGGTTATGAAATACTTCTGCACCCATTCTAACAGCATTGGAAAAAGTAGAAGCACCAACAGGCATGATCATAAACTCCTGAAAATCGATACTATTATCAGCATGCGAACCGCCGTTTAAAATATTCATCATAGGAATAGGGAGCATATTTGCATTAACACCGCCTATATATCTATATAAATGCTGTCCGGTTTCCTGAGCAGCAGCGTGAGCAACAGCGAGTGAAACGCCAAGAATAGCATTTGCTCCGAGTTTTGCTTTATTTGGAGTACCGTCAATTTCTATCATTCGTTTATCAATCTCATTTTGATCGGAAACAAAATACCCCTGAAGTTCATCGTTTAAAATATTATTAACATTTTGAACAGCTTTAAGTACACCTTTTCCAAGATAAGTACTTTTGTCATTATCGCGCAGTTCAACTGCTTCATGAATTCCTGTTGAAGCACCGGAAGGAACAGCAGCTCTGCCAATTACTCCTTCATCAGTATAAACATCAACTTCTATTGTAGGGTTTCCTCTTGAATCGAGGATTTGTCTTGCATGAATATTTGTTATTTGGCTCATAGTGTTTTTTTTATGTATTTAAATGGCTGGCAAAGGTAAAATAAAAAAGGATATCGTAAATATTTACTACATCCTTTTTTTATTGAACTTGACAGTTCAGTACTCTAAAAAATATTTTTATTTCTATTTTTCTTCTTCTTTGTTGTCTTCAGATTCTTCAGTTTTTTCTTCAGTTTTTGGAGCTTCAACTTTTTCATCAACAAGCGGTTTTTCAACAACTTGTTCATCAGTTTGTTTTTTGGTTCCTGCTCTTCTGGTACGTTTTTTCTTTGGTTTCTTATCAGTTTTTTCAGCTAACATTGTTTCGTTATAATCAACCAATTCCATTATACACATTTCAGCATTATCACCAAGACGATTGCCGGTTTTCAATATTCTGGTATAACCACCTGGTCTATCAATAATTTTTGATGAAATTTCTCTAAACAGTTCAGTAACAGCTTCCTTGTTTTGAAGGTAACTAAAGACTGTTCTTCTTGAGTGTGTTGAATCTTCTTTTGATTTAGTGATCAAAGGTTCAACAAAACCACGTAATGCTTTTGCTTTTGCAACAGTAGTTTTAATTCTTTTTTTAAGAATTAATGATGAAGCCATATTGGCTAACATTGCTTTTCTGTGAGAACGAGTTCTGCTTAAATGGTTGAATTTTTTTCCGTGTCTCATTTCAATTATTCCTTATCTAATTTATATTTTGCTACATTCATCCCAAATTCCAGATTCTTAGTTTTAACCAGATCCTCTAATTCAGTAAGTGATTTCTTACCGAAATTTCTGAACTTCAATAAATCATTTTTATTATAAGTAACCAGATCACCGAGAGTATCAACATCAGCTGCTTTAAGACAATTTAATGCCCTAACCGAAAGGTCAAGATCAATTAATTTGGTTTTTAACAACTGACGAGTATGCAGTGAACTTTCATCAAATTCATCAGCAATGGTTTTTTCTTTAGTTTCCAAAGTAATTTTTTCATCAGAGAACAACATAAAATGATGAATCAATATTGTAGCTGCTTCTTTAAGAGCTTCTTTTGGATGAATTGATCCATCAGTTTCGATATTAAAAACTAATTTTTCGTAATCCGTTTTTTGTTCTACTCTGTAATTTTCAACAGAATATTTAACATTTTTGATTGGGGTATGAATTGAGTCGATAGCAATTGTATCAACAGTAGCGTTTAGAGATTTATTTTCCTCAGCGGGAACATATCCTCTACCTTTATCAATAGTTATTTCTAATGAAAGTTTTACTGATGGTTCCATATTACAAATAACTACTTCCGGATTTAATACCTGAAAAACCGATAAAAATTTATTGATGTCACCGGCAGTAAATTTTTCCTGATCGCTGATATTAATATTAATTTTTTCGCTTTCTTCAGTATCAATTTGTTGCTTGAATCTGATCCTTTTAAGATTAAGGATCATTTCGGCAACATCTTCTACAATCCCCTCAATTGTTGAAAATTCATGAACCACACCTTCAATTCTCACAGAAGTGATTGCAAATCCTTCGAGTGATGATAAAAGAATGCGTCTTAATGCATTACCAATAGTAATTCCGAAACCGGGTTCAAGAGGACGAAATTCAAATATTCCATTGAATTCGTTAGCTTCGTTCATTAATACTTTGTCAGGTTTTTGAAATGCTAAAATTGCCATATATGTAACTATTTAGTTATTAATCAAAAAAATATATTATTTAGAATACAACTCAACAATTAGTTGCTCATTAATATTTTCCGGTATTTCTTCCCGTTGAGGATAATTCATAAATTTACCGGCTAACTTTTCATCATCCCATTCTATCCACGAATACTGGTTGCTTCTGTTAGCAAGAGAATCTGAAATTATTTCGAGTGATTTAGATTTTTCTCTTACAGAAACAATATCACCTTCTTTTAGTAAGCATGATGGAATATTAACAATTACACCATTAACAGTAATATGCCTGTGAGATACTAATTGTCTTGCTCCTCTTCTGCTTGGAGCAATACCTAATCTGTAAACGACATTATCCAATCTGGATTCGATAAGTTGAAGTAATATTTCACCGGTAATACCCTTCTTCTTATTAGCCTTATTAAAAGTATTTCTGAACTGACGTTCTAAAATACCATAAGTATATTTGGCTTTTTGTTTTTCCTGGAGTTGAATTCCATATTCGGATTGCTTACCTCTTCTTCTGGAATTTCCATGTTGTCCGGGAGGATAATTTTTTCTTTCAAATGCTTTATCAGGACCGAAAATTGGGTCTCTAAACTTTCTTGCTATCTTCGATTTTGGGCCTTTATATCTTGCCATACTCTTATAATTTTACTGCTTTGAATTAAATAATTTTTTTATTAAGATATTCAAAATTAAACTCTTCTTCTTTTTGGAGGACGACAACCATTATGAGGTAATGGGGTAACATCCTGAATTTCTGTTACTTCGATTCCATTTGAGTGGATCGTTCTAATCGCTGATTCTCTTCCTGATCCCGGACCTTTTACATAAACCTTTACTTTTCGTAAACCAAGATCGTATGCAACTTTTGCACAGTCTTCGGCAGCCATTTGTGCAGCGTAAGGTGTATTTTTCTTTGATCCTCTGAATCCCATTTTCCCGGAAGAAGACCATGAAATCACCTGTCCGTTCTGGTTGGTTAAAGTAACAATGATATTATTAAAAGATGCTTTTATATAAGCTCTTCCCAAGGGCTCTATTTTAACAATTCTTTTCTTTGAGCTTCTTGCTCTTGTACTTTTAGTTTTTGCCATGATTATTATTTGTTAAAAATCATCATTAAATTAGAATGGAGAATCCACTAATTTAAATTTATCATTTTACTGCTTTTTTCTTATTTGCAATTGTTTTCTTTTTCCCTTTACGAGTTCTTGCATTATTTTTTGTTTTTTGTCCTCTCAAAGGTAATCCTAAACGATGACGAATACCTCTGTATGATCCAATATCCATCAATCGTTTAATATTCATTTTTGTTTCTGAACGCAATGTACCTTCTACTTTGAATCTTTCTTCAATAATATTACGAATTTTGTTTTGCTCATCATCAGTCCAATCCTGAACTTTTTTATTCCAGTCTAAACCGGCTTCAGTTAAAATTTTCTGAGCATTGCTACGTCCAATTCCGAAAATATAAGTTAAACCTATTTCTCCGCGTTTACTATTTGGTATATCTACACCTGCTATTCTGGCCATATCTGTTTAATTATTTTTTTTCAATTATTAGTTAAACTCTATCCTTGACGTTGTTTAAATCTAGGATTTTTTTTGTTAATAACATACAATCTCCCTTTCCTTCTAACTATCTTACATTCGGGAGATCTTTTTTTTATGGATGCTCTAACTTTCATTTCAATTGTTTTATAAGATTATTTATATCTAAATGTTATTCTTCCTTTTGTCAAATCATAAGGTGACATTTCAAGTTTTACTTTATCACCCGGTAAAATTTTAATATAATGCATTCTCATTTTACCTGAGATATGTGCTGTGATAATGTGACCATTTTCGAGTTCGACACGAAACATCGCATTTCCGAGCGATTCAGTTACAGTACCATCTTGTCCTATTGATGTTTGTTTTGCCATTATTACTGATTAATATTAACATTTTTCATAATTGCTTCCTCAATAAATTCGTAAGTTGATAACATTTCAGCTTTATTATTACGCACCACAACATTGTGTTCGTAATGAGCTGATGGCAAATTATCGGCTGTTCGAATTGTCCAACCATCTTTTTCCTGTATTACTTCCTTAGTTCCGAGGTTGATCATAGGTTCAATTGCCAGTGTCATTCTTTCTTTCAGTTTTGTGCCATTTCCTCTTTTTCCATAATTTGGTATCTCAGGTTTTTCATGCAAATTTCTGCCTAATCCGTGTCCTACAAGATCACGAACAACTGAGTAACCAAATCCTTCAACATAATTTTGAACGGCAAAACCAATATCTCCGATTCTCTTTCCTGTAATTGCTACTTCTATTGCTTTATAAAGCGATTCTTTTGTACGCCGCATCAATAATAGCTCACCTTTTTCAACTTCTCCCACCGCGAATGTATAAGCAAAATCACCATAAAAATCATTCATAAGTGTTCCGCAATCTATCGAAACTATATCACCATCCTGCAATTCTCTTGAACCGGGTATTCCATGTACAACCTGCTCGTTAACAGAGATGCATAAAGTATTCGGAAAACCGTTATAACCTTTGAATCCCGGAACTGCTCCATTATCTCTAATGAATTCTTCTGCAAGTTTATCAAGTGTTATAGTTTTAACACCTGGCTTAATGATTTTAGCAACCTCAGCTAAAGTTTTTCCAACAAGTAAAGAACTTTCTTTTAATAATAATATTTCATTTTCCGACTTAATATGTATCATCCACTATCACATATTTATTGATGAACGACCTTTTATTCTGCCGGATTTAGTCAAACCATCGTAATGACGCATTAGTAAATGACTCTCGATTTGTTGTAAAGTATCAAGTACCACACCTACAAGTATCAATAATGATGTTCCTCCATAAAATTGAGAAAATTGTGTTGTTACACCAATCTGACTAACTAATGCTGGCATAATCGCTACTAATCCAAGAAAAAGAGAACCCGGTAATGTAATTCTTGACATCACATTATCAATAAATTCTGCTGTTTTTCTTCCGGGTTTTACTCCGGGAATAAATCCACCGTTTTTCTTCATATCCTCAGCCATTTGATTTGGGTTAACCGTAATAGCTGTATAGAAATATGTAAATAATATAATCATTATGAAGAAAGTGAGATTATACCAAAATCCTTGAATATTTGTAAATGCCGAAGCAAATCCGGTTAACATATCCGATTCGGCAAAACCTGCCAAAGTTAATGGGAGAAACATAATTGCCTGAGCAAAAATGATAGGCATTACACCTGCAGCATTCACTTTTAAAGGAATGTATTGTCGAACACCACCATATTGTTTGTTCCCAACAATTCGTTTAGCATACTGAACAGGTATTCGTCGTGTTCCCTGCACCAGCAATATTGTTAATAGTACGACAAATATAAGTATAGCAATTTCAATAACAAAATAAACTAACCCTCCTCCTTTATCTTCCATTTTAGATGCAAATTCACCAAATAATGAGAAAGGTAGTCTGGCAATAATTCCAATCATGATTATTAATGATATTCCGTTTCCTATACCTTTATCTGTGATTTTTTCACCGAGCCACATAACAAACAGCGTACCGGATACCAGAATGATAATAGACGAAACCCAGAAAAATGTTGTTGGTGAAGTAATTCCCGGATTAAATGGAGAAATAGCTTCCGGAGGTAACTGTGATATCATATTTGTTATATAAGCCGGAGCTTGAAATCCGGTAATTACCACAGTAAGATACCTTGTGATCTGGTTGATCTTTCTTCTTCCACTTTCGCCTTCACGTTGTAATCTTTGGAAATATGGAATTGCCATTCCTAATAACTGAATTACAATTGAAGCTGAAATATATGGCATAATTCCCAATGCAAAAATCGAAGCATTGGAGAAAGCACCCCCCGAAAACATATTCAGCAATCCAAGTAAACCTTCACTCGCCTGACTTTGTAATGCAGTAAGCATATGTGGGTCAACACCGGGTAAAACCACTTTCGATCCTAATCTATAAATAAGAATAATGCCGAGAGTATAAAGAATTCTCTTTCTCAGATCTTCAATCTTATATATATTCCGTATTGTTTGAATTAATTTTTTCATACAATATTAAATTTTTGTTGCAATTCCGCCTTTAGCTTCAATAGCACTTTGTGCAGTTGCAGAAAAAGCATGTGCTTTTACTTCCAATTTAGCTTTTAATTTCCCACGACCTAATATTTTAATTAAGTCTTTTTTTGATGCAAGACCATTTGCGATCAATGTATCAATATCAATTGTGGTTAATTTTTTTTCTTCAGACAGTTTTTGAATAACGTCAAGGTTTATTCCTCTGAATTCTTTTCTAAAAGGATTTCTAAATCCACCTTTAGGAACTCTTCTGAACAATGGCATTTGTCCGCCTTCAAAACCAATTTTACGACTGTATCCTGATCTTGATTGAGCACCTTTATGTCCTCTGGTTGCAGTATCACCGTAGCCAGAACCTTCACCTCTTGCAATACGTCTGCGTTTTTTTATTGAACCTTTAGCCGGTTTAAGATTACTTAAATCCATCTTATATAAATATTTTCTTAAAAATTAAACTTCTTCTACTTTAAGTAAATGTATTACTTTATTAATCATTCCTTCAATTTGTGGAGTTGCTTCAACTTCCAAAGTATGATGAAGCCTTTTAAAACCCAAGGCTTGAAGTGTTCTTTTCTGACGCTTCGGTTTATCAATTCCACTTTTTATCTGGGTTATTCTAAGTTTTTTCATTCTTATAATACTTTTTCTTAATTTTAATTTATCCTTTTAATAAAGAATATCCATTTTCATGAAACAAAAGGATTAACCATTAAATACTTCATTAAGACTAATTCCTCTTAATTGTGCAATTGCATAAGGATCTCTCATTTTTGTCAAAGCATCTATTGTTGCTTTTACAACACTATGAGGATTTGATGATCCTTTTGACTTAGCCAATACATCTTTTACTCCGACACTTTCTAAAACAGCACGCATTGCACCACCGGCAATTACTCCGGTTCCTGGAGCAGCAGGTTTAATAAAAACCCTTGCACCACTAAATGTTCCAATTTGTTCGTGTGGTAAAGTTCCTTTAAGTACAGGCACTTTGATAAGGTTTTTCTTAGCATCATCAATACCTTTAGCAATTGCAGCAGTAACTTCCTTTGCTTTTCCAAGTCCGTGACCAACAACACCATTTTCGTTACCTACAACAACAATTGCTGAGAAACTAAATGTTCGTCCACCTTTGGTAACCTTTGTAACCCTTTGAATGCCAACCAATCTATCTTTAAATTCGATGTCGCTGGATTTTACTTTTTTTACATTTACGTTTGACATAATTTCTTATAATTTAAGTCCTCCTTCTCTGGCTGCTTCAGCAAGAGATTTTATTCTACCATGATATAAATAACCACTTCTGTCAAAAACAACAGTTTCAATGTTTTGTTCTTTTGCCTTTTCAGCAATAATTGCACCAACTAATTTAGCCTGTTCAATTTTATTAGTTTTCTTTTCTACAATTCCTTTTTCTTTTGAAGAAGCTGAAACCAAAGTTTTTCCATTTACATCATCAATTATCTGAGCATAGATTTGCTTATTGCTTCTAAAAACAGATAGTCTTGGTTTTTCAGGAGTACCAGTAACATTTTTTCTGATTCTTTGTCTAATCCTAAATCTTCTATATGTTTTTTTATTTTTTATTATCATTTTTTAGGAATTTTAAGCCCCTACAGGCTGATTATTAATTTTATTCAGCAGCAGCTTTTCCTGCTTTTTTCCTGATATATTCACCTTGATATCTAATTCCTTTTCCTTTGTAAGGTTCAGGTTTTCTAAGAGAACGAATCTTAGCAGCAACCTGTCCAATTAATTGTTTATCGTGTGAAGTAAGAATAATCAATGGATTTTTACCTCTTTCTGTTACAGTTTCTATTTTAACTTCATCGGGTAAAACCATAAAGATACTATGAGAGTATCCAATTAAAAGTTCAAGTACTTGTCCTTTTGCATTGGCTTTATATCCAACTCCAACTATCTCTTGTACAATTTTATAACCTTCAGATACTCCTGTAACCATATTCTGTATCAAGGCTCTGCTAAGTCCATGTAACGCACGATGATTTTTCTGTTCTGTTTTTCTTTCAACAATAATCTGATTATCTTCCACTTTTGCAGAGATTACAGGATCAATAGATTGTTGAAGTTCTCCTAATTTTCCTTTTACCGTAATAACATTCTTTGCAGATATTTCAATCTGAACTCCATCTGGAATATTAATCGGTGCTTTTCCTATTCTTGACATATTACAAGTTCTTTTCTATTATTGAACGTAACAAATTACTTCTCCACCAACTTTCATTTTTCTGGCTTCTTTATCAGTTATAACACCAGCTGACGTTGACATTACTGCTATTCCAAGTCCATTAAGAACACGTGGAAGTTCATTAGCTCCAACGTATAATCTCAGTCCTGGTTTACTAGCTCTATCTATCTTTGTAATGGCAGATAATTTAGTTACAGGATGATATTTCAAAGCAATTTTAATAATTCCTTGCTTAGAATCATCTTCAAATTTATAATTTAAGATATAACCTTTTTGAAAAAGGATTTTAGTAATTTCTTTTTTAAGGTTGGAAGCCGGTATCTCAACCACTCTGTGGTTAGCCATTATTCCATTCCTTATTCTTGTTAAGTAATCTGAAATCGGATCAGTAAGCATTTTTCTATCTGTTTAAATTATTTCTATCTACCAACTAGCTTTTCTTATACCAGGAATTAATCCATTTAAAGCCATTTCTCTAAAATTAATACGCGATATTCCAAATTGGCGCATATAACCTTTTGGTCTTCCGGTTAATTTACATCTGTTATGTAATCGTACCGGAGAAGCATTTTTTGGTATTCTTTGTAATGCTTCATAATCACCTTCAGCTAATAATTTAGCTCTTTTATCAGCATATTTTGCAACGAGTTTTGCTCTTTTGACTTCTCTTGCTTTCATTGACTCTTTAGCCATAATATCTATTTTTTCTGATTTTTAAAAGGTAAACCAAATTCTTTTAACAACTCTAAACATTCTTTATCTGTTTTTGCAGTTGTTACGAAAGTGATATTCATACCATTAATCTTAAGTATTTTATCAATAACTAATTCAGGGAAAATAATCTGTTCAGTAATTCCGAATGTATAATTACCTCTACCATCGAAACCTTTATCGTTAATACCCTGAAAGTCACGAATACGTGGAATTGCTACCGCAATAAGTCTTTCGAGAAAGTCGAACATTTTTTCACCTCTAAGTGTAACTTTAACGCCAATAGGCATTCCCTTACGTAACTTAAAATTAGAAATATCTTTTTTAGACTTTGTAATAACCGGTTTTTGACCTGTGATCAATGTCATTTCCTCAACACTTGTATCGAGAATTTTTTTATCTACAATTGCATCACCAACACCCTGGTTAATTGAAATTTTCAACAACTTAGGCACTTCCATCGAATTTTTATATTCAAATTTCTTTGTTAAAGCCGGAACTACATCTTTGTAGTATTTTTTATGTAAACTTGGTGTATAATTCATTATTTAATTACCTCCCCAGATTTTTTTGAATACCGTACTGAGCTATTTTTCTTTTCATCAATTTTTCGTCCAATTCTGGTAGCTTTACCTGAAGAATCAACAATCATAAGATTTGAAATATGAATTGAAGATTCTTTTTTAATAATACCACCTTTTGGGTTTTCGGCGTTTGGTTTAGTATGTTTAGATATAATATTTACACCTTCAACAATAGCCCTGCTTTTAGCAATATTTACAAAAAGCACTCTACCTTGCTGTCCTTTCGATTCGCCGGTAATCGCTATCACAGTATCGCCTTTTTTAATATTTAATTTCTTTTGCATGATATTTTGTTTATTATATGCGATTATAATACTTCGGGTGCTAACGAAACGATTTTCATAAAATTATGATCACGTAATTCTCTGGCAACAGGGCCAAATATACGAGTTCCAATCATTTCACCACCTTCATTTAATATTACAACTGCATTATCATCGAAACGAATGTAAGACCCATCGTTTCTTCTTATTTCTTTTTTTGTTCTTACAACTACAGCTTTTGAAACTGTGCCTTTTTTGATGTTACCGGAAGGTAAAGCTTTTTTCACAGTAACAGTAATCTGATCTCCAATTGAAGCATATCTCTTTTTTGTGCCACCGAGTACTCTTATACAAAGTACTTCTTTTGCTCCACTGTTATCAGCTACAGCTAATCTTGATTCTTGTTGTACCATAATTATTTAGCTCTTTCTATTATTTCAACTAATCTCCAGCATTTATTTTTACTCAGAGGTCTGGTTTCCATGATACGAACCATGTCACCAATATTACATTCATTTTTTTCGTCGTGAGCAGAAAATCTGGATGTTTTCTTTACAAATTTTCCATAAATAGGATGTTTTACTTTCCTTTCTATTTCCACAACAATAGATTTTTCCATTTTGTCACTGATTACAAGACCTGTTTTTTCTTTTCTTAAACTTCTTTCCATTTTTCTTACTTATTAGTTTCTTTTTCAGAAAGGTTATTTTCCAACTCTCTTTTTCTAAGCTCAGTTTTTAATCTGGCAACAGTTCTTCTGTATTCTTTAATAATATTCGGATTTTCTAAAGGAGAAACGGCATGATTAAGTTTAAGCTTAGTTAGCTGTTTTTCCTCTTCTTCTAATCTTTCTTTCATCTCAATTGTTGAGAGTTCTTTAATAACTACTTGTTCCATCGTTAATATGTTTGACTATTCAGTATAATCTCTACGTAAAATAAATTTTGTTTTTACCGGAAGTTTTTGAGCAGCAAGTCTCAAAGCTTCTTTTGCAATATCCAAAGGGACTCCGTCTGCTTCAAAAAGGATTCTTCCCGGAGATACTCTCGCTACAAAATATTCAGGAGCACCTTTACCTTTTCCCATACGAACTTCGGCAGGTTTTTTTGAAACAGGTTTATCAGGAAATATTCTGATCCAGATTTGCCCTTCACGCTTCATATGACGTGTAACTGCCTGACGGGCAGCTTCTATTTGCCTACCTGTAAGCCAGTGTTCCTCTAATGTTTTAATGCCAAAAGAACCGAATGCAAGTTGATGCCCGCGTTGGGAATTTCCTTTCATCTTGCCTTTTTGCATTTTCCTAAATTTTGTCTTTCTTGGCTGTAACATTACTTTATATATAATATGTTAATGCAAAATATTTATTATCTTCTTTTACGTTGATGACCTTTTCTCTGAACACCACCGTGTTTTGATTTTTCAGTTGAAATAGCCGGCACCAGCTCCGGTTTGCCATAAATTTCACCTTTACAAATCCAAACTTTAATTCCAATCCTACCATAAGTAGTATGAGCTTCAACCAGTGCATAATCAATATCAGCACGCAATGTATGTAATGGTGTTCTTCCTTCTTTATATTGCTCGGTACGAGCCATTTCAGCACCACCAACTCTACCTGAAATCAAAACCTTAATTCCTTCTGCTCCAACTCTCATGGTTGAAGAGATAGCAGTTTTGATAGCTCTACGGAATGATATTCTTCCTTCAATCTGTCTTGCTATTGTATTTGCAACAATTACTGCATCAAGTTCAGGTCGTTTAATTTCAGAAATATTTATCTGAATTCCTTTTTGGGTTAGCTTTTTAAGCTCTTCCTTTAATTTATCAACCTCAGAACCACCTTTTCCTATAATAATTCCCGGTCTTGCAGTATAAATAGTAATTGTTACAAGCTTAAGTGTACGCTCAATTATAATCTTAGAGATACCGGCTTTAGCTAATCTTGCATGCAAGTATTTGCGAATTTTGTCGTCTTCAACAAGCTTATCTGCAAAATTTGAACCACCGTACCAATGAGAACTCCATCCTTTGATGATTCCTAATCTAAGACCTATTGGATTTGCTTTTTGTCCCATTAAATTTTATATTAATTTCATTTAATTAATTTTCTATTTCTGTTCTGCTGTCAACAACTAATGTAACATGGTTTGAACGCTTTCTAATTCTATGAGCTCTTCCCTGGGGTGCAGGGCGAATTCTTTTTAATTGTCTGGCACTATCAACCATAATTTCTTTAACAAACAAATTGCTTTCTTCTATTCTCGAACCTTCATTTTTTGCTTGCCAGTTAGATATAGCAGAGAGTAGGAGTTTATATAATCTTCCTGCAGCTTCCTGAGGAGAATGTTTTAGAATATGTAATGCTTTTTCAACATCAACTCCTCTTATCAATCCTGCAACTAATCTCATTTTACGAGGGGAAGTAGGACAGTTATTCAGCCTGGCAAAACACTTATTCTTTTTTGCTTCGTTTATTTTTTCTGCGCTTATGCGTTTTCTTGCTCCCATTGTATGTTATTTTTTACCTTTTTTTCCTGCATGTCCTCTGAAAATTCGTGTAGGTGCAAATTCACCTAATTTGTGTCCTACCATATTTTCAGTAATATAAACAGGAACAAATTTATTTCCGTTATGAACCGCAATTGTTTGTCCAACAAAATCCGGAGATATCATAGAACTTCTTGACCAAGTTTTAACAACTGTTTTCTTTTTTGAATCAATAAGTCCCAAAACTTTCTTTTCCAGTTTGTAATGAATATATGGACCTTTTTTTAGCGAACGACTCATTTTATTTATTTTTTATTAAATGATCTACTTTTTCTTTCTTTCAATTATATACTTATTGGTAGATTTCTTCTTAGCTCTGGTTTTGTAACCTTTAGCCGGCAATCCTTTTCTTGATCTTGGATGACCACCTGACGCACGTCCTTCACCACCACCCATTGGATGATCAACAGGATTCATAGCAACACCTCTGGTTCTTGGTCTTCTTCCGAGCCACCTGCTTCTACCGGCTTTTCCGGAAACTTCTTGTCCATGATCAATATTTGAAACTATACCAATTGTAGCTTTACAAGTTTGCAATATCATTCTTGTTTCGCCTGAAGGTAATTTAATGATAGCAAATTTCCCTTCTCTTGACATAAGTTGTGCAAAAGATCCGGCACTTCTTGCCATTTTACCACCTTGACCGGGGCGTAACTCAATATTGTGAATAATTGTACCAAAAGGTATTTCACCAAGGTAAAGTGAATTTCCTAATTCAGGTGCTACCCCTTTTCCGGAAATTACTTTTTGTCCTACTTCTAATCCATTGGGCGCTATAATATAACGTTTCTCACCATCAGAATAAAAAAGCAGGGCAATACGAGCTGATCTGTTGGGATCATATTCTACAGTTTTAACTGTAGCCGGAATACCTTCTTTTTCCCTTTTGAAGTCAATTACTCTGTACTTCTTTTTATGACCACCACCCATATATCTCATGGTCATTTTTCCTTCGTTATTTCTACCACCGGTTCTTTTGATTGGAGCTAAAAGGCTCTTTTCAGGTTTAGAAGCGGTAATATCATCAAATGCACTTATTAATTTAAAGCGCTGACTGGGTGTTGTCGGTTTATATTTTTTTAAAGCCATTTTATATTAAATATTGCTGTAAAAATCTATTGTTTCTCCTTCTGCTAATGTTACAATCGCCTTCTTGTATGCATTTGTTTTACCAGTGATAAATCCAGCTTTTGTATTTCTTGATTTGGTTTTACCTGAAAAATTCATTGTATTTACAGATTCAACCTCTACGCCGTATAATTCATTAACAGCATTTTTAATCTGAATTTTGTTCGCGTTTTTATCCACAATAAATCCATATTGGTTCAGTTTTTCACTGATAGCTGTCATTTTTTCTGTTATTATCGGCTTATGTATGATACCCATTTTTTCTCTATTTAAAAATTATGCAAATAACTTTTCTATCTCTTTTAATGAGTTAACAGGAATTAATAAATTGTTAGCATGTAAGATATCATAAGTATTTAAACCGGATACCTTTATTACTGATGCATTTTGCAAATTCCTGGATGATAATAATATATTATTATCTTTTTCAACTAAAACTAAAAGTGTTCTTTTTTCGTTTAGTTTTAAATTACTCAGCATTTCAGAATAATTTTTTGTTTTCGGAGTTTCAAAATTAAAATCCTCAACAACTATTATATCTTTTGCTTTATATGTTAAAGCAGATTTGCGAGCTAATTCTTTTAGTTTCTTATTTAATTTAAAATGATAACTACGTGGTTGAGGACCAAAAGCTCTTCCACCGCCTCTGAAAATAGGAGACTTAATATCACCGGCTCGCGCAGTACCGGTACCTTTCTGACGTTTTATCTTTCTACGGCTACCGGTAATTGCATTTCTTTCTTTTGTACTATGAGTACCCTGTCGTTGGTTAGCCATATATTGCTTAGTATCAAGATATATAGCATGATCGTTAGGCTCAATTCCAAAGATTGAGTTATTCAATTTGACCTTTTTACTTGTCTTTTCTCCGTTAATTTTATATACTACTAACTCCATCGTTCAATTATTATATATGAATTTTTTGGACCGGGGACTGCACCCTTAACTACTAACAGATTTTTTTCCGGGATGATTTTGATTACCTTAAGATTAATCATTTTTACACGATCACCACCTGTTCTTCCAGCCATTCTCATACCTTTAAAAACTCTTGAAGGATATGAAGAAGCTCCTATCGAACCGGGAGCTCTTAACCTGTTATGCTGACCATGAGTTGCATCATTGACACCACGGAAATTATATCTTTTTACTACTCCCTGAAATCCTTTTCCTTTTGATATTCCTACAATGTCTAAAAACTCACCTTCAACAAAAATATCTACTGACAACACATCACCAAATTTTTTTGTATGACCTTTTTCAAATCTTGAAAATTCTCTTACAATTCTTTTTGGTGTAACACCCGCTTTTGCGAAATGTCCTTTTTCAGCATTCGTAGTATGTTTTTCCTTTTTGTCTTCATAGGCAATTTGTATTGCATCGTACCCGTCATTGTCTTTTGTCTTGACTTGAGTAACAACACAAGGACCAGCTTCGAGAACAGTACAAGGTATATTTTTACCATTCTTGTCGAAAACACTGGTCATCCCTATTTTTTTTCCTATTAATCCTGACATTTTTATCTTTATTTTAAGCCTTTATTCAATCTTTTAATTTATCAGACTTTTATTTCAACTTCAACTCCACTTGGTAATTCCAGCTTCATCAATGCATCTATAGTTTTGCTTGTTGTGCTGTAAATATCCAAAAGTCTTTTATAAGAACTTAATTGAAATTGTTCTCTGGATTTTTTATTTACAAAAGTCGCTTTATTTACTGTAAATATTCTTTTATGAGTTGGTAATGGGATTGGTCCGTTTACCACTGCACCAGTTGATTTTACAGTTTTCACGATCTTTTCAGCTGATTTATCAACCAAATTATGATCGAATGATTTTAACTTTATTCTAATCCTCTGACTCACGTTTTTATATTTTTATTTATATTTTAATAATTTGTAACGTATCCTTTAATTTTAAAAAGCACTTCTTCAATAATATTTCGAGGTGCTTCGGCATAATGCGAAAACTCAAGATTTGAATTTGCTCTGCCCGAAGTTAATGTTCTCAAACTGGTAACATAGCCAAACATCTCAGACAACGGCACTTTACCTTTTACAACCTGTCCATTAAAATCGGCAAAAACATTTTCTAAATGCCCGCGTCTTTTGTTAAGATCGCCACTTACTTCACCAACATAATCATCAGGTGTATTGATCTCGATTTTCATTATAGGCTCAAGCAAAACTGAATTTGCTTTTCTACAAGCATTTTTAAAACCTTGCTTAGCTGCAATTTCAAATGCCAATGCATCTGAATCAACATTATGAAACGAGCCATCAATAAGAGTAACTTTAAGACTTTCAATCGGAAATCCTGCTAATACTCCATTCATTATTGATTCTCTAAATCCTTTTTCAACAGCCGGTATATATTCTCTTGGAATTCTTCCACCTTTTACCTGATCAACAAATTCCAATCCTTTTTCATCTCCTTCAACAGGTGAAATTTCAAATGAAATATCAGCAAATTTACCTCTTCCTCCTGTTTGTTTTTTGTATATTTCGCGATGCCTAACAGTATCTTTTATTGCTTCTTTGTAAGCAACCTGAGGGGTACCCTGATTAACTTCGATACCAAATTCCCTTTTCATCCGGTCAGTTAACACTTCGAGATGAAGTTCGCCCATTCCACTAATAATGGTCTGACCGGTTTCTTCGTCAATTCTAACAGTGAAAGTAGGATCTTCTTCAGCAAGTTTATTTAAGGCTAATGCAAATTTTTCAACTTCATCCTGTGTTTTAGGCTCAACGGCAATACTAATAACAGGTTCAGGAAAAATAATATTTTCAAGAATAATAGGATGTTTTATATCACAAAGGGTATCACCTGTACTTATCTTTTTAAATCCTACAGCTACACCAATATCACCCGCAGAAATTTTCTTTAAAGGCTTTCTTTTATTTGCGTGCATCTGTAATATCCTTGAAATTCTTTCTTTTTTGCCTGTATTTGCATTAAGAACAATTTTTCCTGCATCCAGCTCACCTGAATAAACACGGAAGTAAGCTATTCTTCCAACAAAAGGATCGGTAGTTATTTTAAAAGCTAAAGCACTAAATGGTTCATCATTTAGTGCTTTTCTTTCTTCTTCTTTTTCTGTATATGAATTTATTCCTGTAACCGATGGTACATCAAGTGGTGATGGCAAAAATGCTGCAATAGCATCAATTAATTTCTGCACTCCTTTATTTTTGAATGAAGAACCGCATAATACCGGAGTAATTCTATTTTCGAGTGTTGCTTTACGAACTGCTAAAATAATGTCTTCTTCTAATATTGATTCAGGATCTTCAAGGAATTTTTCAAGAAGTATTTCATTTTCTTCGGCAACACCTTCAATTAATTTAGTCCTGTATTCTTTAACGGTTTCTAAAACTTCCTCCGGAATTTCAACCTCAAATACTTTAGTACCTTTCGATTCATCATCCCATCCATAAGCTTTGTTTTGAATAAGGTCAACTATTCCGCGAAATTCATCTTCAGCACCAATTGGTATTTGAACAGGGATAGGATTTGCTTTAAGTTTTTCTTTAATTTCATCAAGAACTTTATAAAAATCAGCTCCGGCTCTATCCATTTTATTAATATAACAAATACGAGGTACCTCGTAACGATCTCCCTGTCTCCATACTGTTTCCGATTGCGGCTCAACACCACCAACAGCACAGAAAATCGCAATGGCACCATCAAGCACTCTTAACGATCTTTCAACTTCAACAGTAAAATCAACATGACCCGGAGTATCAATTATATTAATTTTATAATCTTGATTATGGTATTTCCACGTAACAGTAGTAGCTGCCGAGGTAATTGTGATGCCTCTTTCCTGCTCTTGCTCCATCCAGTCCATAGTAGCGGTACCATCGTGAACTTCACCAATTTTATAATTTATACCGGTATAATACAAAATTCGCTCAGTCGTTGTGGTTTTACCCGCATCGATGTGAGCCATAATGCCAATGTTTCTTGTATGTTGTAAATATTCTGACATAAATTTATATATACCTGATATCTCTTTTCTTACTTTATTAATTAAAATCTAAAATGAGAAAATGCTTTGTTAGCATCAGCCATTCTATGTGTTTCTTCTTTTCTTTTAAATGCTGAACCTTCTTCTTTATAAGCAGATAATATTTCTCCTGCGAGTTTTTCAGCCATTGTTTTTTCGTGACGTTTACGGGCAAATTTGATAAGAGCCTTCATACCAATTGACATCTTTCTTGAAGGTCTTATCTCTGATGGTATCTGAAATGTTGCACCACCAATTCTTCTACTCTTAACTTCAACTTTTGGGGTTACATTTTCTAATGCTTTTTTCCAAACTTCGATACAATCCTCTTTTGTTTTTTCTGTAACAATATCCATTGCTTTGTAAAAAGCACTAAAAGCAATGCTTTTCTTGCCTGCAAGCATCATATTATTTACAAACTTAGTAACCAAAATATCATTATATTTTGGATCGGGAAGAGTAATTCGCTTTTTTGGTTTTGATTTCCTCATTTTATTATAATTGAGTTATATCTTAAATCTTTATTATTTCTTAGGTTTTTTGGTACCGTATTTTGATCTTCTTTGCAATCTTCCTTCAACACCTGAAGTATCAAGTGCACCACGAACGATATGATATCTTACACCAGGAAGGTCTTTTACTCTTCCTCCTCTGATCAATACAATTGAGTGTTCCTGCAAATTATGACCTTCGCCCGGAATGTATGCGTTAACCTCTTTACCATTAGTTAATCTAACCCTTGCTACCTTTCTCATTGCTGAGTTAGGTTTTTTAGGTGTTGTGGTATATACCCTTACACAAACGCCCCTTCTTTGCGGACATGAATCCAAAGCACGGGATTTGCTTTTTTCTATTAATTTTTTACGTCCCTTACGAACTAACTGTTGTATTGTAGGCATACTAAGACTTTTAATTAATTTTTATTCTCCTCAAAAATTTGAGTTTGCAAAAGTAATCATTAATTCTAAATTAATACTACTTTAAATAAAATTTATTTTTTTGTGATTTAAGATTTTGAAATATATACAGGAAAGCTGATTTATTGTTTGGAGACATTGTTACAATTTTTTTTAAAAATTTAACTGTAACCGGAACCTTTTTTTGTCTCACTTTTTCAGGCTTCCATCAATGTTTTCAATACTTTAGAACACATTCCCTCTTATTTGAGGGCTGCAAAGGTAAAAATTAATTTATTATTAACAAGAAATTCTTTTATTATTTTTTAGAAAGTTTGATTGATGAAGGATGGAGTGTTGGAAAAATGGAATATCCATATGGATTCCCTTCGGTCATTGGAATATTGGAATATTGGAATGTTGGAATGTTGGAATATCCATACGGATTCCCTTCGGTCATTGGAATGATGGTAAATTAGGTTGCTAAGCTTTTTTTATGGATTGGTAAGCTTTTTGTTGATATATAATTAGTGCTTGTCCATAAAGTTAATTATGTTGATAAAATTTTAGATTTATGATTTAAAATTTTAGATTTAAATTTATAGAATCCGC
>DAOVNY010000137.1 GCA_030630005.1 Bacteroidales bacterium
AGCGATGTCATTCAGTTTTATCACAAATCAAAACTAACTCCTGGAGTAGAAATGATGCCTTCGTGGAGTTTTTTACGACCACTGGAAAAATTTGCTATTGACCTTGGCGGGACTGTCGGGACTTTAAAAACCGATGCTGTGAGAAGACCTTTTTTATCAAAGGATTCGTTAAAAGTGGCAACAATAATTTGTTACGAATCGGTTTATGGGGAATTTGTTACAGAATTTGTGAAAAACGGTGCCGAATTAATTTTTATCATTACCAACGACGGCTGGTGGGGAAATACTCCCGGGCACAAACAACATTTTATTTATTCAAAGCTCAGGGCTATTGAAACGCGCCGTAGCATAGCACGTTCGGCAAATACAGGAATTTCTTGTTTTATAAATCAAAGAGGTGATGTTTTTCAAAAAACCGAATACTGGAAACCGGCAGTAATAAAACAAAATATCAATAAAAACACAGAATATACTTTTTATGTAAAATATGGTGATTATATTGGCAGGATATCAACTTATATCGCAACATTGTTTTTTCTGATAACTATTATGATGGGAATAATAAACCGGAAAAAACTATAAAATGACAGTAATTAACTTTCCTGCTTTACCGAAAATATTCTCCAATTCACCGAAAAATTCTTTTTTAAAATGGGGGGGCATATTATTTTTGCAAAAAAGAACTTTAATCATATAAATTATGGAACAAAAACCCACAGACAAAAGATTAATAACCGGAATTATTTTAATAGTTGCCGGAATACTTTTAACAGCGGAAGTATTTGATGTTTTTTCATTAAATCTCAGACATTATCTTATTTCATGGAAAACATTAATAATTTTTATTGGATTAGTATTTATTTTTCATCGCGAACATTACGGAACCGGAATTGTTTTGATTTTCATAGGTTCATTTTTCTGGTTAAATGATATTTTCTATCTGCATCTTAGTTTTCACAAAGTATTTTGGCCTTTATTGTTAATCGGATTAGGTGTAATTTTTATTACTCGCAGATCAGGATATAGTCCACACAATAAACATATTCACGGCAGTTCCGGTGAAGGTGGAAGTTCTTCAGGCAGTATTTTCGGTTCATCAAAATCGGATATTGGTGATGAATATATGGATGAGCTTGCGCTTTTTGGCGGGGGATACAGAACAATTGTTTCTCAAAATTTTAAAGGGGGAAAAGTTACTTCTATGTTTGGAGGATCAGAATTTAATCTAAAAGGTTCGGTACCGGCAAAGGAAGGTTGCACAATAGATGTTTTTACAATTTTTGGCGGCTCTAAATATATTGTTCCAGAAGACTGGAAAGTCCAAACAGAAGTAGTTTCAATATTTGGCGGCTTCAGCGATAAAAGAATTGTTAATCCCGAAAATCAAGATCCTACAAAAGTCCTTCGTATTAAAGGTGTTGTAATATTTGGAGGTGGAGAAATTAAGTGTTTTTAGAAATGCTAAATCCAATCACAAAAAATAAAAACTACCTTTTTACATATCTTGCAATATGGGTACTTATTACTCTTATTCACACAGGTATTTTGTATTATTTTTATGATATTGATTTTTTGATTTGCTCAATAGATGCCTTTATTTTTAACGGATTATTTGCTCTCTTTGGATTTAGTTTGTGGTATATTATACGTTTTAGTCTTAAAGATCAACAATCAATAGTTGACCTGATCTCCAACCATTTTTTTGCTGCACTTGTAACAATAGGGTTATGGTTAGCAATTGGATTCTATAGTTTAAATGCATTTTTTTCTGATCAGGAAATTTATGTAGAATTTCTTAATGATTCTCTTCCCTGGCGAACTGCTACAGGAATTTTCTTTTATCTTGTTTTCGTTCTTTTTTATTATCTGATACTTAATTATGAAGACCTACAAGAGAAAATAAAAAAAGAAGTTGAATTAAAGGCACTTGTAAAAGAAGCAGAATTAAATGCACTAAAATCGCAGATCAATCCTCATTTTTTATTTAACAGTCTCAATTCGATAAGTTCGCTTACAATTACCAATCCCGACAAGGCACAGGAAATGCTGATTAAACTATCGGAGTTTATCAGATATTCGCTAAAGCACGATAATATTGAACAAAGCAATTTTAAACTTGAGCTTGAAAATATTCAAAAATATCTTGACATTGAAAAAATCCGTTTTGGTGAACGTTTAAAGTATGTTCGGGTAATAGATGAAAATTGTTTAAACTTCAATATCCCGAATATGCTTTTGCAACCTTTAATTGAAAATGCTATAAAGCATGGAGTTTACAACAGCACCGATGAAGTTTTAATTAAACTCGAATGTCATTGCAAAAATGATCAACTGAATATTAGAATTGTTAATGATTATGATCCGTTAGCTACCAAAAAGACAGGTCGCGGAATTGGATTAAAAAATATAAGAGAAAGATTATTGCTGATATATCAAAAACATAATCTTCTTGAAATAAATAAAGGGAATATGCAGTTTGAGGCTATTTTGCATATTCCTGTAAGTTAAAAGTATAAAAACAATGAACAATAAGATAAGTTGCCTGATAATTGAAGACGAAAAACCGGCTCGCGATCTCATCAAAAATTATTTACTCAATTTTAAAAATATTGAATTGCTCGCTGAATGTAAAAACGGTTTTGAAGGAATAAAAGCAATAAACGAATATAAACCCGATATAATTTTCCTTGATATTCAAATGCCGAAACTCAGCGGATTCGAAATGCTTGAGCTGCTTGATGAAGTACCCGAAGTTATTTTTACAACAGCTTATGATGAGTTTGCCATAAAAGCTTTTGAGATGAATGCCGTTGACTATCTTATGAAACCATTTTCGCGAGAGCGTTTTTCTCAGTCACTCGAAAAAGCTATCGTCAGATTAAAAAATAAAAATGACAACAAAGTAAAACCTTTGATAGATCATATTAATAAAAACAAAGAATTTCTTGACAAAATAGTTGTTAAATCGGGCTCAAAAGTTACTGTAATTTCTCTCGACGAAATAATCCATATCGAAGCAGAGGATGACTATGTTATGATTTATACAAAAGATGGAAGACATTTGAAAAATGAAACCATGAATTATTACGAAAAACATTTGCCGCCATCTGATTTTATAAGAATTCATCGTTCGAGTATTGTCAAAATCAATCAGATAAAACAAATCGAACATTACGCCAAGGAAAATTATCTCGTTATATTAACCAGCGGTTCAAAATTAAAAGTAAGTAAAAGCAGGCTGAAGGAATTGAAAGCTGAGTTGGATTTTTAGTATTACATAATAAATCTATACGAAAATTTAATTAAAAAAATATTATGCGGTTGAATATCAAACAAATCGGTCATATTATTATTAAACGAAAAAATACCACTTGCATCATTACCGGTTCTTCCCTGCGACCATACAAAATATACTGTTGACCCTGGAATATATTCCCATCGTGCTACAAGATTCGATCTGAACTGGAAAAAGTTAAAATTCGGATCTTCAATAATATAATCAACTACTCCATCCAAATTTTCATCAAATTCATAAATATCATATTCTTCAACATAAGAAATCTCATCATCAGAGAACTGATGAAATCTGTTATTATAATCCTCAGCTTGAGAATTTGTTATTCTTTTAAATTCAGAATAATTTCCGGAAAATATAAAAGGTTGTCCCCAGTATTGAATTGAAAAGTCGGGGCTTAGACTAAAATTAACACGAAAAGAAGCACTCAGCATTTTTTTATTGATCTCTGCAACAATGTATTTATCTTCCTCATCAGATTCGATAGTTGTAACATATTGTAATGAATTTCTTTCAACATCAAAAAACGGTAAAAATGAAACTGAAATTGCATTGCTGGGACGATAAGTTATTCCAAATCTAAATCCATTAGACTCTCCGCTATTATTGTTACTCACATGATTAAAACTTGTCAATTCAAATTGCAATCTTTTACGATTATCTGTACTTAGGTGAAACCAATAATTCCAGCTTGCCGGAATTAATAATCCGGGACCGCCTCTAAGTTCATTTCTTGATAAAGAAGTACCCTGACAATTTATCCCAAAACCGGTACGCCAGTAATTTTTAAACTGAGCATTAAAATTTGTATTCCCACCGGTATAAAGTTTTTTCCCTGAAAAATCCCATCCTGCCCATTGATTAATACTAATATTTATACTTCTGAAGATACTGAAAGGCTCCCATATTCTATAATTCATCCATGCGATTTCTTGTATTTCATCGGCATTACGCATATATCCCATATCATTAAGATCTAATCCGGGTGACCGCCATGTTACCCAACCTCCATATCTTAAATGTCCTTCACCAATTTTCCCAAACTGAACAGTACCACCATGACCTGTTAGGGAAGTTAGATTAGTATCAACTTCCAGATGTTTGGCATCGGAACGTTGAAAATGTCTTGTTGATGATTCCTGTAAATTAGTTATTGCTTCTTTGGTTCCGGATAAACGGCTAAAAACAGTTTTTATACCTAAATAATATGATTTATTTTTCCAGTAATGGGTAAAATCCAAACCGCCGGTATAAGCCGAATTAGGAAGAAACTCCATAGTTTCATCAATAATTTTTCTATTAGTGGCAGTGATCAATCCACCAAAAGTTGTGTTTCCTTTATCAAAATCTTGTTGTACTCTTCCGAGAAAATAATTTGTAAAAGGTTCAACGGATATTTCACGACAATTACCGTCAAGGTCTATTTCGGCAAATTCTTGTCTTGTAACACTTTCGAGTACACCAATGGATAATCCGTTTTTTGTTTTACCGGAAAGCTTGAAAGCTCCGAGAATTCGTGTATTTTCAGGATAATCAGCATATTCGTTTTCAGCAAAATCGTATTCATATTGAGGTCTTCTTCCAATTCTTCTCGAATAAAAAAGATTATCACGTGATCCATCACCATCGCCGCCGGGACGCATATTAAAATTAAAAATATTTTTTCCTTCAATAAAAAACGGACGTTTTTCTTCAAAGTAGGTTTCAAAAGCAGATAAATTCACTTCCGAAGGATCGGCTTCAACCTGCCCAAAATCAGGGTTTATGGTAAAATTCATTGTAAGATCATTTGTGATGCTTACTTTTCCGTCAACTCCTCCTGAGATAGCTTCACTTCTTCCTGTTGCAAAAGGATTCCCTTCTTCTTCTTCAAAACGCTCGGCTTTAGCAATGACATAAGGCATGATCTCAACATCTTTTTTTGGTTTGATGCCACTGATCCCGTGCAGCTCACCATATTTACTCACCCAACCCGATTCTTCCTGAGGAATATATTTCCAAACAGAAAACTCTTCTTTTCTGAACAAACTTCTTATTACCTGAAGCCCCCAGATATGATTTTGTTTTTCGGCAAAACGCAACTGCGATAAGGGTATTCTCATTTCAGCGATCCAGCCTAATGAATCAACTGATGTTTTTACATACCAAATAGGATTCCATGTTTTATCCATACTATTATCGTTAACATTAATTACGTCAAGTTTTACTCCTGCAGCATTTACAGCAAATGAAAAAGCAGTAAGCTTATCATGATAACTGTCGATACTAATTCCAACCCAGTCGCCTTCAATATCATCTCTGCGACTCAGTCGCCTGTCAATCTTTTCCGGTTCACTATCGTAAGCTCTGATAGCAACAAATAAATTATTATCGTTATATAAAATTTTAAATGCAGTTTTTTGAGATGGTTCATCACCGTCATAAGGTTCACGTTGAAGAAATCCATCCGACCATTCCACCACACTCCAAATATCTTCATCAATAATTCCATCAGTATTTGGTGCTTCAACTGTAATTTTTCGTGTTGTATATATTTTTTCCTGCGCAAACAGCTCATTACACATTATCGAAAAAATCAAAATTCCTATGGATAATATTACTTTCATCTTACTGTTTTATTAGTGACTAATAATGTCTAAAGTAAAAGTTTATTTCCAAAAACAAAAGAGTTTGTTTTTTCATGTAAAGACGAATCTTAAACATCATTTGTTACACCTATTACTTTTTCTTTTCATCTGTAAGTGCTAAATACTTTTCCCAATGTTTTTTATTAAAGATTTTTTATAATTTATATACAAAAATATCAAAAAACTAACTACTTTTACATTAACTTTTTAAAGATAAAACATTTATGATTTATGATTGCGTTTAGCTTTAAAAGACATTTATTTAAAAAATTGCCACAGATTACACAGATTTAATTTTTAAAAAAAATAAGCACATGCAAAAAAGTATATTGAACATACGTCTTTTTTTCTTTTCAATTTTCTTGATTTTTGGAATATTTTCATGTGGCAATACTTCAAAAAACGCAAAACAAAAAAAAGAAATCAAAACACCTGAAACAGTAAAAATTGTTGTTCCGGATTTTAATCAGGATTCTGCTTATGTTTTTGTTGCAGATCAGGTG
>DAOVNY010000082.1 GCA_030630005.1 Bacteroidales bacterium
AAATATCACCTTTTGTTCCAAGAAATGCGGTAAGGCTTTTTGGTATCACTTCCACTTCGGCTTTAATTATTGGAAAAAGATTTATTTCATTTACAGAATCCAGTCCGATAGTTGTATTCATACCAAAATATAATTTGTATTGTCCAAATTCTGCTTTGATATATGGCTGCACTCTTGCAAGTTGATCCTTATTTTCATTAAGCGAATCTTTATTGATATATCGGTCAATTTTTGCAAGTATCCCAATCTTTTGAATATCGGACGAATTGAATAATTCAAAATTCATATTCAGATCTGTTTTAAAAAATGTTCTTTGTTCTGAAGTGCTGAAATAATCCGTCAGAAAATAATAACTCAGATCAAAACTATGATTCAGTTTCCCTTTTTCATTATAATTACTATTGAATCCCAGATTTGCTCCGGCTAATTGAAATCGCTGTTTGATGTTATTTTCTTTCCATCCCAATGAATCAAAAATATTTTGTTCGAGATTATAATAATGAACAATGTTATGTTTGTAGAACATTTCTCCTGATAAAGTGTGATGCTTAAAAAGTCTTTTTCCTGAAACACATACCATATTATTACTAAATGTGCTGTGAGGATGGTTTTCAATCTCACCGAGGGATGACAAATGTTTCAGATGTACTCCAAGTGCAAATTTATCAGATTGCAATGTGTTGGCAAAAAACTCAAGATAGGGTGTTTTATAATTCCCGAAGCCAAGCTTGACATAATTACCAAATAATTTTTGTTTTGGTTCGCGAAGTGTCCTTTCATGATCAAGAGCTTTTGGTTCTGTCGTTGTTTTGGTTTTTGTGGAAGTTATGCTGTATGTTAATCTTGGAATCTGTTTTTCATCATCATCAATTACCGGATTCGAATTTATTTTATATGCATCCTGAATACTTGGCTTATACGACCCAATTATTGTTATCTCTTCGGTATGTTGTGGTTTTTGTGAATAAACAATTTTTTGAGCTCCTGTAAATGCAAACAGAATTATAATTATTTTGATTAAACTTGTGGTAATATATCTTTTTGCTATCATTTTCAATTATTTATTTTTAGTTTCTGTTTTTTCCATTTCCAAAATAGCATTCAGTTTTTCCTGAGCTATTTTTCTAATGTCCTGTCCTTCATAGTTTTCAATAATACTTTTCAAAGTTTGCTTTGCCTGAAAAACATTATCTAATCCAATATAAACATCCGAAAGTAAAATGAAACTTTTCGCTACCCAATAATCATAAGATGAAAATTGCTCGGCAAGTTCAAAGATAAGTTTTTCGGACTCTTTATAATTATTTTTTTCGTAATTAATTAGAGCAACATAATACTTGGCTTCGGCGGCTATTTTGTTTTTAGTTAACTTACTACATATTTCAAACTCTCGTTTTGCATTGTACATATCATCAATCTCGAAATATGATTTTCCTAAAAAATAATGTGCTTCGTGCATTTGTTCTTGTGTGATTTTTTCGTTCTTTAATAATTTATTTGATGCAACTATAGCTTCTTTGTAATTATTTATCAGATAATTGCATTTCATCTGACCATCAAGTGCGATATTAATATTTGTATTGTTTTCTGCGTTTTCTTCAAGCTGAATATAATTTTGTAAAGCTGCATCGTACATTTCAAATTTAAAATTAATCCTTGATGCCTGCAATAATGATTTTTCGGTAAAATGTGTTTTTGATCCATTTATCACGTACTCATAATCGCACAAAGCTTGTATAAGTGAATCTCTTTTAAATTCGCAATCAGCTTTATAATAATGTGCATTGATTAAAAAAGTTCCAAATGGAAATTTTTCAATATATGTGTTAAATGATCTGATAGCTTTTTCACATTTATTAGACATATATTGATTTTCGGCAGTAATATAAGTAATGGAGTCCTGCTCGCTCGAAGAAACATTAGCAAATGATAAGCTCTCCGAATATTTAAAATATTCATCAACATTACCGAGATCAATATATACATTTTGAAGACTGGCAAGAGCATTTATTGATTCCTGTGTGCCCGGATAATTATCTACAACTTTTTTCAATGCTTTGATAGCCTGTATATTTTGATCATTATTATAATAAATAAGTCCTGTTTTTAAAAGTGCATTTTTGACATAATTACTTTTCGGAAGAGTTTTAATAAGTTTATCAAAATAAACTAAAGCACTTCTATTATCGTTTTGCAGCATACTGCTTGTTGCCATCTCGTAAAGAGCATCATCAACCCAGAGCGAACGAGGATAATGTTTTACCAAATGATCCAAAGTTTTTATTTTATCATTTAACCTTGCCAAAGCTCCCTGTGCCAATGCTTTCTGATAAAGTGCATAATCAACATCTGCATGATTTAATCTAAGTGCTTTATCGAAATTTGAAACTGCGTTATCAAAATCAGAATTTATAAAATAACAATCACCTAATCGAAGGTAAGCATCGTTTACAAGTTTTACATTTTCATTTGATTTGTTTGCCACGAACTTTTTAAAATAAAATACCGCATTATTATAATCTTCTCTTTTAAAATATGTGTATGCAAGGTTGTAGTATGCTGAGTTATAGATTTGAAGTTGTGATGCACCGGGCATATTCAAAAATGCCTTGTAATATTTTACAGCTGTCCAATAATTCAAAAGTCTGTAAAAAGCATCTCCCATCCAAAAATTTGCTCTGGCTTTAATAGCTTGGCTATAATTAAAATTGTTCGCTTTTTTGAACAATTCTATTGCTTCTTTAAATTTATTATTATTAAAAAGTTCAACTCCTCTGTAAAAAGTGATTTTTTGGTAGGCACTTTTTAAATTATCATTTTTATTATTGATCTTTTCGATGGATACCAGAGCTTCTTTATAATTGCTTGTTGATAAGAACAACTGCACAAGATATGTGTATGCTTCGGGTATTCTTTCGGAATCTGGGTATTTTTTAATATATTCTTCAAGCAATCTTATGGCTTCGTTATATGGGTCGTGAGAAACTTCCGTACTTAATTTAGCGTAATTGAAAAGAGCATCTTCCTGAATATTTTTATCAAAATCCAGTTTGTATGCAGATAAAAATGCGCTGCTTGCAAACTTTTTCTCATCTGTTTTAATATAACAATCAGCGAGATGATAATATGCATTTTGGGTCAGTTCATCATCTTCGGATATCACTCTCTGGAAATATCGAATAGCATTATTATAATTCCCGTTTCTGAAATACGAAAAAGCAATTTGATAATTATCTTCTCTCGTTAGTGTTCTTTTTGCTCTATTCTCAAAATATTCGTAATACTCCATAGCACTTACAAAATCATTAAACTGGAAAAAGGCATTACCAATTATTCTTGCCAGTTCTGCTTTATTATTTTTTTGGGTTTTTTGGAATAAAGCCGGAGCATCTTGTGTAATTTTTTCAAAATTTCCTTTGTGATGATATATGTGAATAATATAAAAAGGAATGATATTTTTATACATTCTGTCATTTTCAAGTTCCTGAAATCCTTTAAGGGCGATATCGTAATCACCTTGCAGATAGGCTATATGCGAATAATAATAATTTGCCTGCGTTTGATATTCCGATATGTTATCTTTTATAGCAGCGAAAGCATTTTTTGCATTTTGCAGATCTTTATTATTAAGATAGCAATATCCTGTTTTAAAATAGTATTCTGTTTTTTCGGTTTGGGAAAGGTCTCGTATATATGTTTTTTTAAATGATCGAAGAGCATCACGATAATCTCTTTCCCTGAATTGTAATCTGCCAAGTTGAAAATATGCCCTTGGTATTTTTGCGTTTGCCGGATAATCAGTTATAAATTTATTTAATTTATACAAAGCATTCTTATTTCTTAATTCAAGAGCGCAGATGGCAGCATAATATTCTGAAGTTGCTTTAATCTCCGAAATATCATCTTTTGCATAGTTTATAACATGTAAAAAAGCATTTTGAGCAGCTCCGTATTTTTGTTTACTGAATAATTCCAGTCCGAGTTTATACTCATTTTCCTGATATTCTTGTGTGTTACTTTTTTGAGCATTTAGCTTACTATGATATCCTGTAAATAATATAAAAACAAGCGAGAATATAAGAAATTTGATCTTCATTGGATTTATGTTTTTATTGAATTACCTGTCATAATGTATTCAAAATTAATACTCTGTCAAAAAAAAATAAAAGTAATAATTAGTTTGGTGTAATAATAGCTTAACTAAGCAACTTATCAACACCAAAACTTTAATAAATTAACGGAACAAAGTTGGAGATATTTTAGAAATGACTGAAATTTGTGATGAAAAAATGATTGAATGATTGAATGATTGAATGATTGAATGATTGAATGAAAGGAATAACAAACTTGAAACCCAAAACGTAGGTTCAAGTCGCAAATGCAAAAAATTATGCTACTAAATTATAAAAAACATTTTGAGATATAATAAAAATGTTTAATTTTGCAGCCCAAAAAATCAAGGTGATTTTGTTTGCGGATGTGGCGAAATTGGTAGACGCGCCAGACTTAGGATCTGGTGCCGCGAGGCATGGGGGTTCGAGTCCCTTCATCCGCACTTAATAATAAATAGGCTGTTTGAATGGATTATTGGAACCAGCCTCTTTTTAATTTTTTTAATTGATGAATATTACAAAAGAAAATACCGGCGACTTAACTGCAACTCTTAAAGTTGAAGTCATTGAAAAAGACTATCAGGAACAAGTACAAAATGTATTGAAGGATTATCGCAAAAAAGCAAATATTCCAGGTTTTAGAGCAGGAAAAGTGCCTTTTGGAATAATCAAAAAAATGTATGGTAATGCTGTTATTGTTGATGAAGTAAATAAAGTTTTGTCTGATTCTATTCAAAAATATATTGAAGACAATAAATTAAATATTCTTGGTCAGCCATTACCAAATGTTGAAAAATCTGATAAAATTGATTTTGAAAATAAAAAAGAATTTGAATTCTTTTTTGATATAGGATTATTTCCCGAAGTTGATTTAGAATTGTCAGATAAAATAAAAGTTGATTATCATAACATAAAAGCTGACAAAAAATCTGTTGACAATTACATTGATGATATTAAAAAAAGAAACGGAATAACTATAAATCCTGAGACATCTGAAAAAGGAGACACTCTTAAAGGAGAACTCATTCAATTGGATAATGAAGGAAAAGTTATGGAAAAGGGCGTTAAAAATGAAGCATCAATAAGTATTGATTTGCTTAAAGATAAGCAGATTCAAAAAGAATTCATCAGCTTAAAAAAAGATGACAAAGTTGTTTTTAATCCGTTAAAAGCTACAGGTAGTGAAACTGAAACTGCTTATATGCTTGGTGTCAAGAAAGAAGAAACAGAAAAACTTGAATCAGATTATGAGTTTGCTATTTCTGAAATTACCAGAATTGAGCCTGCTGAATTAAATGAAGAACTTTATAAAAAAGTTTTTCCACAGGCGAAAATTGAGAATGAAGAACAATTACGTAAACAAATAAAAAAGGAAGCAGAAAAAGCTTTTTTCCCCGAAAGTGATAAAATGTTTATGAATAGTGCTATTGATAAACTGATTGAAATTACAAATCTTTCGCTTCCTGATGAATTTATGAAACGTTGGTTACTTGAAAGTAATCAGGATAAAATTACAAAAGAACAACTTGAAGTTCAATATGATAATTATACAAAATCTCTTAAATGGCAGTTGATAGAAAACAAGCTTATTAAGGATAATGACATTAAAGTAGAAGATCAGGATATTAAAGATCATATTAAAAATTTCGTAACAAGCCAGATGCCAATACAGCAAGATGATCCGGAAGCTGACGAACGTATCAATGGCATTATTGAGTCAGTTATGAAAAATAAAGAAGAGGTTAAAAAGATTAACGATATGCTTTACGATGAAAAACTGAGAGAATTATTCAAATCAACACTTAAATTAAATCAGAAAAAGGTTACTTTCGAAGAATTTACTAAATTAGCGCAAGAAATCAATAAATAATAAACTTTATGAAAGCTGACGAATTTAGAAAATACGCAATAAAACATCAAGGAATCAGTAGTTTAACCCTTGATAGATATTCTTCGTTTCACGATAATTATATTTCGCCTACAATTATTGAAGAAAGAAAAATGAATATAGCATCAATGGATGTTTTTTCGAGATTAATGATGGACAGGATTATTTTTTTGGGTGTACCCATTGATGATTATGTTTCAAACATCATTCAGGCACAGTTGCTTTTCCTCGAATCGGTTGATGCAAAAAAGGATATACAGATATATCTTAACACTCCGGGTGGTTCGGTTTATGCCGGTCTTGGTATTTATGATACTATGCAATATATTTCATCTGATATTGCAACGATATGTACAGGAGTGGCTGCTTCGATGGGAGCAATACTTTTATGTGCCGGCGAAAAAGGCAAACGATCTGCATTAAAACATTCAAGAATACTTATCCATCAACCAATGGGTGGAGCACAAGGACAAGCTTCGGACATTGAAATTACCGCTAGAGAAATTTCAAAACTTAAAAAAGAACTTTACGAAATAATTGCTAAACATTCAAGTCATAACTATAAAAAGATTTGGAAAGATGCCGACAGAGACTATTGGATGACATCGGAAGAAGCAAAAAAATATGGAATGATTGACGAAGTTCTTATAAAAAACATTTAATCAAAAATCATTAAACAATGCCAGAAAAAACCGACAAGTGTTCATTTTGTGGTAGAAGTAGATTTGAAACCAAAATACTTATTGCCGGACGTGAAGCATTTATTTGTGACGAATGTATCGGGCAAGCTCAAAATATTTTAAGAGAAGAATTTTCAATTGAAACTGAGAAAAAAATATCTAATCTTAAAATAAAAAAACCTTTTGAAATCAAAGACCACCTTGATAAGTATATAATTGGTCAGGAAGAAGCAAAAAGAGTGCTTTCTGTTGCTGTTTATAACCATTACAAAAGAATCAGTATCCCTGCAAATAAAGCCAAATCTGATGACGTCGAAATAGAAAAATCTAATATTATTCTGGTTGGTGAAACGGGTACAGGAAAAACATTAATGGCTCGTACTATTGCCAAAATGCTTGATGTTCCTTTCTGTATTGCTGATGCTACCATTTTGACCGAAGCCGGTTATGTTGGCGAAGATGTTGAAAGCATTCTTTCGAGATTGTTGCAAGTTGCCGATTATAATGTAGCAGAGGCAGAAAGAGGGATAATTTTTATTGATGAGATTGATAAAATTGCCAGAAAAAGTGATAACCCGTCTATTACCCGCGATGTTTCGGGCGAAGGTGTTCAGCAGGCATTATTAAAACTTCTCGAAGGTTCAATTGTTAATGTTCCACCGCATGGAGGAAGAAAACATCCTGAGCAAAAAATGATCCGGGTTAATACACAAAATATACTGTTTATTACCGGTGGGGCTTTTCAGGGGATTGATAAAATTATTGCTTCAAGATTACGTACAAACATTATTGGATTTAATTTTGACAAAGAAAAAGAAAAAATTGATAAAGATAATTTACTTCAATATATCTCACCTTCTGATTTGAGAATGTATGGGCTTATTCCTGAAATAGTTGGACGGCTACCTGTTGTTTCGTATTTGCATCCGCTTACAAAAGAAACTCTAAGAAGAATTCTTACAGAACCAAAAAATTCATTGATCAAACAATTCACAAAATTATTTGAAATGGATAATATCAAAATTAGTTTTGATGAAAAAGCACTTGGCTTTTTTGTTGATACTTCTATTGAATTTAAACTTGGTGCAAGAGGACTTCGTTCAATTATTGAAGCCACACTTACAGATGCTATGTTTGAACTTCCATCCGATAATAAAACAAAGGAATTGAAGATCACCCTTGATTATGCAAGAAAAAAGTTTGGTAAATCTGCTGTATCTAAACTTAAAGTAGCGTAAGGAAGGTTCTAAAAATGCAAATTTCTTCGTTGCTTCAAAATTTAAAAATCCTCATCCGTACGGACTCCGGTTTTAAAATTTCTTGCGCCTCGAACTTCACTATTTTTAGAACCCTCCCTAAGAAATTCTGCTTATTTTTTATGTGCATTGTTGAATAGCCGGACCCGCTACTTTTGGTGTCGTTCAACAATGCATATAAAAACCATAGATGCAAACGCACTACGGGATTTTTATATGCTTAGGTGTACCAGCCGTTTTTTTATTTAAGTCCTAATTTTTCAATCTTATTACCAACTGTGATTTCTTTCATTTCGGTTTCCAATTTACTAAAGTCTTCCTTGAATACTTTTTTAATAAATTCTCCATCTTTTAGTAAATGTATTTCATCACAAGTGTCACTCAATGTTGAAAATATGTGAGATGAGATCATTACAGTTTTACCTAAGTCCTTTAGTTTGTGAATGATGTCCGTAATTAAAATATTGCTTTGAATATCAACGCCATTAAAAGGTTCGTCAAGAATAAAATATTTGTTCTCCTGCATAAGTATGGCTGTTAATGCCAATTTTTTTTTCATTCCTGTTGAGTAAGTTGATGCATATTGATTTAATGGAAGGTCAAATATATTCCGTTCATCAATATCTCCTGTGTTCTTTTTTCGGGCATTACAAAGTAGCCAAATGTATTCTCTACCAGTAATTTTAGAAAAGAAAAAAGGTACTGTTAACAATAGTCCCAAATGATTTTTTAATTTGTCAAAGTCAGACGATATTTGACCACTATATTTTTCAAGTCCTGCAATACATCTAAATAGTGTTGTTTTACCAGAGCCATTTTCTCCTACAATACCAAATACTTTACCTTTTTCAAAATTAAGATTAACATTTTTTAGAACGTGATTTGTTCCATAGTATTTTGATAAATTTCCAATTCTTATCATTCTAAAATATCATTAAGTCGTTTGATGGATTGCAAATAAAAAAAAGGTATAATTCCAATAAGAATTGGTGGAAACAATAGGCTTATGCCAATTAATATTCCTTGTGGCAAATTCATTTCATTTGGATAAGCGGAATATTTTGCTAATATAATTGTAACTAAATAAACATAACATAATAATTGAAGAATCAAAAGAGTATTCGTTTCGCTAAAAAAGAAAACTTCTAACGCAATGAGAATAGGCATACTTAAGATTGTCGAATAAACTAACCCTGTTTTGACTTTTTCAAATAAAAATCCTTTTGATGTATTTATAAATGACCAAACATAATATTCATTTTCAGGTTTAGAATAGAAGGAAAGTGAAATGAAAAAGACAAGTAATAAGGCAAAAATTCCAAGATTGAAGTTGTTAACAAAAACAGCCATAAAAGTCAAAAAATAGGCAAAAAGGAATAGGTAAAAAGTACTTCTAAAACCTACTGTAAATTCAAAGGGTTTATTATAAAAAGGTGTTGGTATAGTGTAGTTAAAGGTTCTGGTGAAATTGACTAAAGCCATTAACAATGTAAGAGTTGTCAATATAATAGCAGATGGAAATAATTGCTCATAAATTAAAAAAGCGATAAAGGGTAAAACAACAATAAAATTTTCTGTCAATCTTAATTTCCGATATTCTGTGTCTCTGAAACAATACTTTAAAAAGTCATTTCTTTTTGTCTCACTCAATTTGGATACAAAACTCAAAGCAATCAATATAAAAACGTATTCTGCAAATTCAGTTTTTGAAAACAGATAAATTGAAAGTCCTATAAATCCAGCAAATAATAAACAGAAACCAATTATTGGATTCAATCCAAAATCAGTTAACTTTCTGTTGGTCATTTTAAATTGAAGTATAAAGTATTCTTTCATTGTCGTTTAAATGGCTGGTAACTTCTAAATATACACTATGCACTATATTTTGCCTTTATACGTTGTAACGTATTTCGTTAAAATATTGATTAATAACGTTTTTGTATTTAGAAGATATTGTTTCATAATTTTATTTTTCAAATGTATAAAAAAAATTATAATGTTCAAATTATCTGAAGAA
>DAOVNY010000157.1 GCA_030630005.1 Bacteroidales bacterium
TCCGGAAAATATATTTCCACACACGAAGTGCAAACAAATACACATAATATCAAAATATTCCTGATAAACTTAATCTTCATAATTTCCAAGTTTAAAACTATAAGTTATTGATGGTATCGGACTTCCAAAAATTGATAATTTGTATGAATATATGGAGCCGCTTTTAGATTTAAAATAAATTGAGTACGCATTTTTTCTCGCTGTAAGGTTATAAACAGAGAAAATCAATGATCCATGAGCTAACTTTTTAATCTGCAAATTCCCTTCAATTTTTAAAGAAAGATCAACTCTGAAATAATCAGGTAATCGGTACTCATTACGCATAGAATAGTTTAAAATTTTTACTCCATTTTGATAATAAATAGAAGTGGGATAAGTAATTGGTCTTCCGGTGGAATAGACTACATTTCCTGATAAACTTACCCTTCGGCTTATTTTATAATTCCCTACAAAATTGAATGCATGGGGTTTATCATAATTAGCCGGATACGCAAGTCCGAAATTATTTTGTTCTCCGCTTATTTCGTTATTCACCACAACACTGGCATTTGAGTACGTATAATTTATCCAACCATTTAATTTACCATAAGGTTTTTTTATCATAAACTCAATACCATACGAATCCAAATTTCCTTGTACAATATCTGTTTCCGGAATTTCATTATCAAAAAACTTAGCCCCGTCTTTATATTCTACAAGATCATTAACTTTTTTATAATAAACTTCTACGGAGGCTTCCAATTGATTCTTTAATAAATTTGAATAAAACCCCAGTGATAACTGATCTCCAACCATTGGTTTTATATTGTAATCGCTAAGTTTCCAAATGTCAGTTGGTGAGATCGCTATTGTGTTTGACAGAAGAAAAATGTATTGATGAAGCCTGTTGAAGCCGGCTTTAACTGAAAGATTTTCGTTTATGAGATATTTTGCACCAAACCTAAAATCCAATCCGTTGTATGTTTTTATGACTTCATTATTTGCAAAATGCAAAGTATCAATAATATTTTCAATGTTCTTGGGCATATTGTTACCGTACTGATAAACAGTATTCGGACCTAAACATGTATAAATGTTGTAGCGTATTCCTCCGGTAATTTCAAACAGAGAGCTGATTTTCCATTCTTCACCAATATAAATACCGGACTCAATTCCTTTTTCAGCTTCAAAACTTTTTGGATCAACTAATGAAATATCATTCAAAGGAAGGTAATCACCTCTATTAACAAGATACAAGATTGAATTCATTCCAATAGTGATCTTATGATTTTCGTTTGGGCGTAATGTGAGATTCAACTTTGCCTCATGATGTTTTAATTGATATGATTGCTTATATGCTACAAAGTCATATTCCATATTTTGATCTTTGAAACTATAATCGCTTGTAGAAAATGTTAAGTCAAGATTGTGTTTGTTTTTAAAATAATGTTGCCACGAAACTGAAGCTCCAAGATTAGTGTAATCATGTTCGGAAATTGTAGCAATATTTGCCAGATCATAACTAAAATAGGTAAACAACTGTAACCTATTATTTTGATTTAATGCAAATGAAAAATTAGTTACAGCATCCGAAAACTTAGCACTGCTATTCCGTATATCCAAATCCTTTACAGTTTTCAACATCCAATCGGAATATGTAGAACGAAGACCAATTAAATAGCTGCTTTTCCCATTCTGAATAGGTCCTTCAAAAAGTATTTTTCCGGATATGGGACTAATCCCTCCCATCATCGAAAATTTCTTTTGATTACCCTGTTTAGCAGAAATATTAAATACCGATGACAAGCGTCCACCAAATTGAACAGGGATATTACTTTTATATAATGCGAATTCATTTATTGCATCAGAATTAAAAGAGGAAAAAAATCCAAACAAATGTGATGTATTATAAACCGGAATATTATTTATGTAAAATAAATTTTGATCCGCAGGGCTTCCGCGTACATTAAATCCTGACGAACCTTCACCAACAGTTTGAATACCCGGAAGTAAAAGTGCTACTTTTATAATATCTTTTTCGCCGAGCACAACCGGAATTTCAGTAATTTTTTTTGTTGATAATTTCTCTAAACCCATTTGATTTCCCCGCACATTGTGAAATTTCTCGGAACTAACAGTAAACTCATCAAGAAGGAAAGATTTAGTTATAAGATCAATATTAAATACTCCGTCAGATAATACCTCCACCTTATATTTCTCTTCTTCATAACCAAGACTACTTATTACAAATGTGTATTTCCCTTTTTTTAATGTTAAACTGTAAAAACCATCAATATTAGTAGTTGTACCGGTTTCTAATTCTTTAACATAAATATTTCCTCCAATAATTGTTTTACCATCCGCAATATTTCGCATAAAACCACTAACTGAAATTTCAGTCTTTTTTGCTCCTTCTTTTTTTGTTCCAATAACCACTGTTTTGGATATATACTCCCTGTTTGTTCTCAGATAACTGTTCCAATACTTTTTATCGGTAGTTTCAGGTTTAACTTCCTTTTTTTCGTCTTTGATATTAAAAAAATCATCAGCTAACGAAACCTGAATTGATTTTTCCTTAATTAAAAAAACATTATTCAATTTATCAATTGAGACTGTAATTTTATATGGTTTGAGATTCTCTCTTAAAATATCCTCAAGAAATACCGTATCATTTTTTATGGAAATAGTAAACTCAGGAATATTTTCAGGATCATAAAAAAACCGGACAGGATGATCTTTCTCAATGCTATTAACAAAATTATTCCATTCTAAGCCATCGTAATCTTTGGTTATTATAATGTCTCCACTTTGACTGAATAATTGAATGTTAAAAAAGATCAACAAACTAAAAACAAATAATATTAATTTTTTTGTATTCTCCATTTTATTCAATTGATAACATCACAATATTTCATTAATGCACGTAACTCTTCAGAACTTGCTTTTTTGTATCTGATCTTATTCTTTCGCATATATTTCCTAATTTCTTTTTTGTTTTCCTTAAAATATTCAAGAAATGACCTTTTACTTATTAGCCTTTTCATTTTCCCATCCTCATAAATATAATACACCGACTGCATATCAGAAAATCTCCCGAATGGCGGGGTATCATAATAAGCGTTGTTCAATATTTTTTTATGTTTAATTAAAAAAAAGAAATTCCCATTATAAATTTGTTCGAAGTATGCTAATTCACCCGGGTCAGATAGAAATTGCCTTGAGTTAATAAAATGATGTCTCTGAATATTGAATGAGTCGATAACATCACTACTTAATTCTATTTTTATAAATGTATTCTCGTTATATTTTGCATTTAATATCAGCCTATCTACATCAACATCATATTTTAATTCAACATCTTTAAAAACTTTTTCTTTGATAATTAGAGTTTCCTTTGACCAACTTCCATCTCCAAAAAAAGGATGTCCTTTTGCATCTTTGTTTTTCAATGTATAATGTTGTCCGTTTAATAAAATATCATCCGAACCATAAACAAACTCAGTAAACTCAATAATTTTATCAAGTGATTTGATAATATCATTGTTTTGCTCCTGAGCATAAATAATTGAAAAAGAAAATACTGCAATAACAATCCAGAGTATTTTATTTTGAAAATATTTTATAACATAAAAACACATTTTATACCGTTTTTATAAAAAGAAAGCAAATATAAGAATAAGTCCATTATAAAAAAACCCTGTTCCTAATAAAAGGAACAGGGTTTTTGTAAGTATATCTAATTAAAGATTAATATTTATCCCAAAAAACGGGTGTGCTCATTTCATCACCTCCGATAGCAGCAGAAGCAGCAGCATAGTTGTCACCATTTTGAGCTACTTCATCGTAAGGATAAGGCATACGAAGTGGAATATCTCCATATACCATTCCTTCAGGAACGTTAAGAATAGGGAAATCTAATCTTCTCCATTCTGTCCAAGCTTCAACACCTCTGTTATAAAGAGCAATCCACTTTTGAGTACCAAGTATTTCTTTCCAGTTATCAGAAGAATAAGGAACTGTAGCGATATAATCATCAGCAGCAGCTTCATCTCCACCCCAGTAAACAAAACTTTCTGTAATAGCATTAGCATAATGCTCATCAGCAGTACCGCTAACACCTAATCCTCTTTCAGCAGCTTCAGCTAATAAAAACTCAACCTCTACATAATCAATTAAAATTGCTTCGAAAGTAGCTTCGAAAAAACGAGGAGCAAAATGAGAGTAATTATTATATGACTGAGCACCGTCTAAACCTGCTATTGCTCCTCGATGATATTTAACATCTTTATCTAATGAATCTGCAGTTATTGTATCAGATGGAGTTAGATCAAATGGTGTTATTTTATAAACGATAGAATCACTACCATCAATAATACTAGGGTAAACCAAAAATCTACCAGCACCTTCAGTTATAGTTGTATCTTTTGGATTACCATCATCATCCTTTTGATACATGAAACCAATAGTTGTGAAGTAATTGAATAATCTTGGATCTTTAATATTATTCATTTTATCAATTACCGTATTAGTTGGAATGTAATCTTTACGACCATCAATTGTATAACCACCATAAATACAGTTTACGTGTGGAACAACACCATTGTAAAATAAATAACCACTTTCGTCCTGGCTTGCAAAAACACCGGCAGCAACAGCAGTTCCAACAGCACTTTGTGCAGCAGCAGCATCAGCGTCAGCAATACGTACTCCTAAACGAAGAAGAAGTGAAGCACCAAACTTTTTCCAAGCAGCTACATCGCCATTATAAATAAAGTCAGCACCACCAAAGCTTCCCTCAGTAACATTTAATGCTGCAATATCAGCTTTAAGTCTGTCAATGATATCTGCATAAACATCGGTATCATTATCATAAGCAGGTGTTGTGTTCTCTGCACCCAATAATGCTTCGGAATAAGGCATATCACCAAAAGCATCAATTATGCAATGCCATGCATAAACTTCAAGAATACCGATAATATGAATTTTATTATCTCGTTCAGTTGCCTGAAAACCTTCAAGTTCTTGAGCGTTTAATAATATTTTGGCATCTTTAAAATCCATCAAAATATCACGATAAAATGTACGTGCATAAGTATCAGGAATTTTTCTATCCTGAAAATTGTAACGAGCTTCATCGAAATATGTAGTTTCTTGCCAGTATTGAACAATTAATCTTGAGATATTACGATTCACACTCATGTGATTTACTTGGTTTACTAATGCAATTTCAGCATTAGAAAACAGGGTACTAATAGGTACCTCTACCGGATTCTTAGGATCAACATTATCTGGCAATTCGCATGAAGATATCCCAAGTATCAGAATTAATACTATAGAAATATATTTTATTGTTTTCATATAATTATATTTTTTAAAAGTTTAAAAATTAAATTCCAAATTTAATGTTAAATCCAAAAGTTCTTGCAACCGGATATGAACCGGTTTCTATACCTTGTTGATTACCTGAACCTAAACCAGCTTCAGGATCGAAGTGTTCTGTGTTTTTGAATAAAACTGCAAGATTTCGTCCAACAACAGAGAAAGTGATATTTTGGAAAGGAGTTTTTTCAACCACTTTGCCAGGCAAAGTGTATCCTAAAGAAACTTCACGTAATTTAATATAAGAAGCA